>JAILRJ010000062.1:0-11453 GCA_024698285.1 Lachnospiraceae bacterium
GTGTGTTCACAACACATCAACAGAGCCGAGTATCTTCTACGGTAAACTGTCCGAATCGATCGTTGAGCAGTTCAAGCAGATCGGTAAGCGTCTCCCGTTCGGCGGAGATACCGGTAAGGATCAGAGGGTTTACTACATAAACACCAAGGAGATCCCCGGCAACAAGTACGGTACGGCCAATCCCGTTCCTTTCCGTGTCGTTGACAAGAACATCGGACTGGATGTCGACATCACGATACGCTGCCACGGAGAATATTCTTATAAGGTTGAAGATCCTATCCTGTTCTACACAAATGTGGCGGGAAATGTTACGGATACATACAAAAGGGAAGAGATCGACGGACAGCTCAAGAGTGAGCTCCTTACCGCTCTTCAGCCCGCTTTCGCGAAAATAAGCGATATGGGCATCAGATACAGTGCTCTTCCCGGACATACCGAGGAAATGGCTGATGCTCTCAACGAAGTTCTGACCAAGAAATGGAGAGAACTTCGCGGTATCAAGATCGTATCATTCGGTGTAAGTTCGGTTACGGCTCCCGAAGATCAGGAACAGATGATCAGAGATCTTCAGAAGGCAGCCGTTATGCGCGATCCGAGCATGGGCGCGGCAACACTTGTAGGTGCGCAGGCTGATGCAATGAAGGCTGCAGCAAGCAACACATCCGCAGGTCCGATGATGGCATTTGCCGGAATGAACATGGCAGCAGGCGCTGGCGGAATGAATGCGAGCCAGCTGTATCAGATGGCCGGCGCACAGCAGGCACAGGCAGCAGCTCCCGCACAGGCAGCTCCCGCTCCGGCACCTGCACCGGCAGCAGCAGGCGCTTCTTGGACATGTGAATGCGGAAGTGTTAACACCGGCAAGTTCTGCAGCAATTGCGGCAAACCTGCTCCCGCAGCAGACTGGACCTGCTCATGCGGAACGGTGAATTCCGGAAAGTTCTGTTCAAATTGCGGTATGGCGCGGCCATAGGGCGTGCCAGCCTGAGCGGCGCTTGAGCGGAGTTAATCATGAAATATCATAAGTGCCCTGTTCATCAGGGCACTTTTTTTAAGAGAAACCGATAAGGAGACATCGTTATGGCTTTGTCTGTAAATGATATCGACGTCAGGAAATTTTATGAAGCGATAGTTGCCTTCGAGGATAGTACAGAGGCGCAGGATCTGTATTATTCGGTCATGGACACCTTGACCGGAAGGAAGAACAAAAACGGAAGTGACGAGACCGTCAGGGACAGGATACTGAAGGCTTACGCCACTCTTTTTTGTGAAGAGGCAAATCTGCCTGCGGGAGAGCCGGCGGGAGCCGATGAGGTTGCCGAAACGGCGGACAGGCTGTATATCGGAGGCGCGGGTTACGACCGTGAGCACTGGTACAGAATGAAATATCATTTTCCCGTAATAGATGACGACAATTATGACAGATTCGCGGCCCTTGTCCTGTCCGACATGAACGCTGGGCCGCTCCATGAGGCGGCACTCAACGACGGAGAGACGCTCGTTGTCGGAGAAGCGGATCCGCTTCATATGACACCCGAGGAGAGGAGCAATCAGACGGTCAGATCCGTAGCCCTTCCGACAGGAGGTGACAGATGAACATTTTCGCGGTAGATAATAACAGAGCTTCCCTTGACAGTCTTGAAAAGATCATAAAAAAAGTATCCCCGGATTCAACATGCTCACTGTTTGAAGATCCTCTTGCGGCACTTGCCGGGGCCCGCGAGGAAGAAGTCGATATAGCTTTTCTCGAGGTTAACATGCCACAGTTGTCGGGACTGGATCTCGGAGAGTACCTGAAGGAACTGAATCCTCATATCAACCTCATCTACATATCGGATGAGACGAAGAAGGCTTTTGATGCGATGCAGCTTCATGCAAGCGGATTCGTGAAAAAACCCGGAACAAGTGATAAAGTTTCGGTCGAGTTTGAGAACCTGCGTTTCCCCGAGATCAGCAAGAAATACAAAAGAGTGTTCATACAGACATTCGGTGATTTCGAGATGTTCATCGACGGAAAACCGGTGGAGTTCAAGTACAGGAGAACCAAGGAAATGTTTGCCGTACTTGTGAACAACAAGGGTGCGCAGACAACAAACGGCGAGATAATAGCATCCCTCTGGGAGGATGACGGAGATCCCGACAAGAAACTTTCATACCTTAGAAACCTGAGGCAGGATCTTCAGAACACGCTTACATCACTTAAGATCGACGGCATTGTCCTTAAACAGCGCGGGAGTATGGCTGTCGCAAAGGACAAGATCGAATGCGACCTTTATGACTGGATAGAGAACGGAAAAGAGTCCAAATACAAATATCTCGGCGACTACATGAACCAGTACAGCTGGCCCGAGTTCGTGCATGCCGAACTTGACGAGATCAGCTACGATCTGTGGGGCGATGAGGATGAATGATTTTCCGGTACGGTCTTGATTTTTTACCTATGTAATTTATAATATTTATGTTTTGTGTATTTACTTGGATAAGAGAGGTATCATCATGGAAAACAAATGGGTTCGCGGCGCGATTCCCGCACTGCTTCTTCACTGCAGCATAGGTACGGTTTACTGCTGGTCAACGTTCTCGCAGGAGATAGCCGATTATGTCACGGGTACGGTCAAGGCAGACAAAGGACCGTTCGAGTGGGCATTCTCACTTGCGATATTCTTCCTCGGTATGTCGGCTGCATTTCTCGGGGATGTTGTTGAAAAGGATATTCACAGATCTTCGCTGATCGCAACGATCTGTTTTACTGTCGGAATGGTCGGAACAGGTTTTGGTATCATGATCAAGTCACTTCCGGTCATCCTCATATTCTACGGATGCATAATGGGTATAGGACTCGGAACCGGTTATCTGTCGCCCGTCAAGACGCTGATGCTCTGGTTTGAAGACAAGAAAGGTCTTGCCACGGGACTTGCGGTCGCAGGTTTCGGACTGGCGAAGGCCATTGCAAGTCCTATAATGCAGGCTATCCTGAATGCGTTTGATAACAATCCGGCACCGATGTTCTTCATCATGGGCGGTGTTTACTGCGTTCTCATGTTCATCGGACATCTTATCTTAAAGAAGCCCTCGACATGGGTTGAGGCTCATTCGGAAGGCGGCATCAAAGAGTTTTTCTCCACACTTGCCAATAACTTCAAGACCTCGTTCGGAAACAAGACTTTCATCGGAATATGGCTGATGTTCTATATCAATATCGCATGCGGTCTTGCACTCATCTCACAGGAAAAGATGATATTCAAGTCGGTCGGTCTGTCTGTCGGTGTCTGTGCGACACTCGCAACGGTAACGGCTATCGCGAATGCGGCAGGACGTTTAGGATTTTCGGCATGGGCCGATACACTCAAGGACAGAAATACGATCTACAAGCTTATATTCATCCTGTCGATCGCATTCACGGCTCTTGTTGTTCTGACACAGGGAATCGTTAAGGGAGCTGAGATACCTGCACTTGCCATCCTGTGCGTTGCCCTTCTTATCATGGTAAATGCCGGATACGGCGGAGGCTTCTCAAATGTTCCGACACTTTTGTCCGATCATTTCGGAATGAGCAAGATCTCATCCGTACACGGAATGTGCCTGTCGGCATGGGCTATCGCGGGTCTTACCGGTAATCAGATGGCAACAGCCATTGTCAACAAGCTTGACAGATTTGAAAAAGAGATCGTTCTCTCGAACGGCGATATCGCAGTCGTCAATCCCGTCGGATATCAGACGGTGCTGTACGTGACGGGCGCGCTTTATGTCGTGGCGTTGATCATCAGTTGCGTGATGGTGCCGAAACTCAATAACAAAGAAAAGAAATGATTTTCGAATTCCCCGCCCGTGAGGGTGGGGAATTCTTAAAAAAGAAGAAAGGCATTTAAACATGAAAAAAAGAGATGACGTAAACAAGATACTCATCATCGGAAGCGGTCCTATAATCATAGGTCAGGCATGTGAGTTCGACTACTCGGGAACGCAGGCGTGCAAGGCTCTCAAGAAACTCGGTTACGAGATCGTGCTCGTCAATTCCAATCCCGCGACTATCATGACCGATCCGACGACCGCGGATGTTACGTATATCGAGCCGCTCAATGTCGACAGGCTGACACAGATCATCGAGAAGGAGCGCCCGGACGGACTGCTCCCGAATCTCGGAGGACAGACAGGTCTGAACCTTGCTTCCGAGCTGTACAAAAAGGGAGTACTCGACAAGTACGGTGTAAAGGTCATAGGTGTTCAGGTCGATGCAATAGAGCGTGGTGAGGACAGGATCGAGTTCAAGGAACTCATGAAGAGCCTCGGGATCGAGATGGCAAGATCGGAAGTCGCATACACTGTTGACGATGCCCTTGCGATTGCGGAAAAGCTCGGTTATCCGGTTGTTCTTCGCCCCGCGTACACGATGGGCGGAGCCGGCGGAGGACTTGTTTACAACGTCGAAGAATTAAAAACCGTATGTGAAAGAGGTCTGGCAGCTTCACTTGTCGGACAGGTTCTCGTTGAGGAGTCGGTCCTCGGATGGGAAGAACTGGAGCTTGAGGTTGTCAGGGACTCTACGGGAAAAATGATAACCGTCTGCTTCATAGAAAACATCGATCCTCTCGGAGTGCATACCGGGGACAGCTTCTGCTCGGCACCGATGCTGACTATCCCTGAGGATGTCCAGGCGGAACTTCAGCGTCAGGCATACAAGATAGTTGATGCGATCGAGGTCATCGGCGGCACGAACGTACAGTTTGCAAGAAACACTCAGGACGGCAGGATCATAGTCATTGAGATCAATCCGAGAACATCGCGTTCATCGGCACTTGCATCCAAGGCAACGGGATTCCCGATAGCGCTTGTTTCGGCTATGCTTGCGGCAGGTCTCGATCTTTGCAATATCGAGTGCGGAAAATACGGAACGCTTGACAAATATGTTCCTGACGGTGACTACGTTGTTATCAAGTTCGCAAGATGGGCATTTGAAAAGTTCAAGGGTTCACAGGACAAGCTTGGAACACAGATGCGTGCGGTCGGTGAGGTAATGTCGATCGGAAAGACTTATAAAGAAGCTTTCCAGAAGGCTATCAGGTCGCTTGAGATCGGAAGATACGGTCTGGGAGGCGCCAAGAACTTCGCGGATCTGTCGTTAAAAGAGCTCCTCAACATGCTTCATGTTCCCTCAAGTGAGAGACAGTTCATCATGTATGAAGCGATCAGGAAGGGTGCCGATCTTAACGAACTTTACAACATTACAAAGATCAAACCATATTTCCTCGAGCAGATGAAGGAACTCGTTGACGAGGAAGAAGCTCTCAAGAAATATAAAGGAAGCGTTCCTCCGACAGATGTGCTTGAGACGGCCAAAAAGGACGGTTTTGCTGATAAATACCTGTCACAGCTTCTTGACGTTTCGGAAGATGAGATCAGAAAAGCAAGACTTGATGCCGGCATAACCGAAGCCTGGGAAGGCGTTCATGTAAGCGGAACGAAGGACAGTGCTTATTACTACAGTTCCTATAATATGAAGGACGAGTCGAAGACTTCGGATAAGAAGAAGATCATGATACTCGGCGGAGGCCCGAACAGGATAGGCCAGGGTATCGAATTCGATTACTGCTGCGTACATGCGGCAATGGCTCTCAAGAAACTCGGATTCGAGACGATAATCGTTAACTGCAATCCGGAGACCGTTTCAACCGACTACGATACATCGGACAAGCTTTATTTTGAACCGCTCACACTTGAGGATGTTCTGTCGATACATGAGAAGGAAAAACCGGTCGGTGTCATCGCACAGTTCGGCGGACAGACACCTCTAAATCTTGCGGCACAGCTCAAGAAAAACGGCGTGAACATACTCGGAACAACTCCCGAGACCATCGATATGGCAGAGGACCGTGACCTGTTCCGTGCGATGATGGACAAGCTCGGCATTCCGATGCCCGAATCGGGAATGGCGGTTACCGTCGACGATGCACTTTCAATCGCAAAGAAGATCGGATATCCACTTATGGTCCGCCCTTCGTACGTACTCGGCGGACGCGGCATGGAGGTGGTTCATGATGACGAGCATATGAAGGTATACATGGCTGCCGCGGTAGGCGTTACGCCCGACAGACCGATACTTATAGACAGATTCCTGAACAATGCGCTCGAGTGCGAAGCGGATGCGATATCGGACGGAGAAAATGTTTTCGTTCCGGCTGTCATGGAGCACATCGAGCTTGCCGGGATCCATTCGGGAGACAGCGCATGCGTGCTGCCCTCCAAGAACATCTCAGAAAAGAACGTTGAGATCATCAAGGACTACACTAAAAAGATTGCGAAGGAAATGGGAGTCCGCGGTCTTATGAACATGCAGTATGCGATCGAGAACGATACGGTTTATGTTCTCGAGGCGAACCCGAGAGCCTCCCGTACGGTTCCTCTTGTATCAAAGGTATGTAACATCGGTATGGTTCCTCTTGCGACAGAGATCATAACCATGCCGATAACGGGAAGACCTTCACCGGTTCCTTCACTTACCGAAAAGAAGTTCAAACACTGCGGCGTCAAGGAAGCGGTGTTCCCGTTCAATATGTTCCAGGAAGTGGATCCTCTGCTTGGTCCCGAGATGCGCTCGACAGGTGAGGTTCTCGGTATGGCCGACGATTTCGGAGAAGCATTCTTCAAGGCAGAAGAGGCTACACAGACCGCTCTTCCGCTTGAGGGAAGCGTCCTTATATCAGTCAACGACAGGGATAAATCCGAGCTTGTGGAAGTCGCTAAGGGATTTGCCGATTGCGGATTCAAGATCATAGCGACCGGCGGAACATATGACATGATCGTCGGTGCGGGTATAGAAGCAACGAAGGTATTCAAGCTTCAGCAGGGCCGTCCCAACGTCCTTGATGCGATCACGAACAAAGAGGTTTCGATCGTCATCAACACACCGGACGACAAGAAGGGCGCGGTGGATGATTCCTATATCAGAAAGGGTGTCATCAAGGCCGGGATACCTTATGTAACGACAATGGCAGCTGCCAAGGCCAGCATAGCCGGCATCAAGGCAAGAAAGAAGGGTGCCGGAGAGGTAAAATCACTGCAGCAGTATCATGCGGAGATAGAATGAAGTTTGATTTGAAACTGAAGGAGCGATACAATGCTTGACATGAAATTTGTCCGGGAGAATCCGGACATAGTTAAACAGAACATTAAAAACAAATTTCAGGACGATAAGATCCCCATGGTGGATGAGGTTATCGCACTTGATGAGAAGAGACGTACGATGCAGCAGGAGGCTGATGATCTTCGAAACAGGAAGAACACGCTTTCCAAACAGATCGGCGCGCTCATGAAAGAGGGCAAAAAGGACGAGGCAGAGAAGGTCAAGGCCGAGGTTGCCAAGGATGCGGCAAGGCTTGCCGAGCTTGAATCACAGGAAGGCCCGATCGCAGAGCAGATACAGAAGATAATGTATGTCATCCCGAACATCATCGATCCGAGTGTTCCGATAGGAAAGGATGACAGCGAGAACGTTGAGGTCACAAAATACGGCGAGCCCGTTGTTCCGGATTTTGAGATACCCTATCACACGGATATAATGGACAGGTTTGACGGCATTGATCTTGATGCAGCAGGCCGTGTTGCCGGAAACGGTTTTTATTATCTGATGGGGGACATTGCAAGGCTTCACTCTGCGGTGATCGCTTACGCAAGGGATTTCATGATCGACAGAGGCTTTACATACTGCGTACCGCCTTTCATGATCAGAAGTAACGTCGTGACCGGTGTTATGAGCTTTGCCGAGATGGATGCGATGATGTACAAGATCGAAGGTGAGGACCTGTTCCTTATCGGAACGAGTGAGCATTCGATGATCGGTAAGTTCATAGACCAGATAGTTGAGGAAGATGAACTTCCCAAGACACTTACGAGTTACAGCCCATGTTTCAGAAAGGAAAAAGGTGCCCACGGCATCGAGGAACGCGGAGTTTACAGGATACATCAGTTTGAGAAGCAGGAAATGATCGTCGTCTGCAAGCCCGAGGACAGCCCGATGTGGTTCGACAAGCTCTGGCAGAACACGGTCGATTTGTTCCGCTCGATGGATATCCCCGTCCGCACGCTTGAGTGCTGTTCGGGCGATCTTGCGGACCTGAAGGTAAAATCATTTGATGTGGAAGCATGGTCTCCGAGACAGAAGAAATATTTTGAAGTGGGAAGCTGCTCAAACCTCGGCGACGCGCAGGCAAGAAGACTTCGCATACGCGTTAACGGCAAGGACGGCAAGTACTTCGCGCATACGCTCAACAACACGGTTGTAGCTCCTCCGAGAATGCTGATCGCATTCCTTGAGAACAATCTGTGCGAAGACGGAACGGTGAAGATACCCGTTGTGCTTCGTCCGTACATGGGCGGCGTTGAGAAGCTCGTGCCCAAGCACTGATCGGAGGATTACGTGGAAGGACAGGAAAGACGACTGGCGGTCCTTATTGATGCCGAGAACATATCGATCAAATATGTGAAGGTCATTCTCGACGAGATAAGTAACTACGGGATCGCAACATATAAACGTGCATACGGTGACTGGACAAACCCGGTGCTTAAGGGATGGAAGGAAGAAGTCCTGAAAAATTCCATCACTCCTATGCAGTCATACAGTTATACGCAGGGCAAGAATTCGACCGACTCGGCCATGATAATCGATGCTATGGATATACTCTATTCGGGCAAGGTTGACGGTTTTTGCATAGTAAGCTCTGACAGTGATTTTACGCGTTTGGCGTCAAGGCTTCGTGAAGCCGGTATGCTCGTTATCGGAATGGGTGAGAAGAAGACCGTTGAAGCGTTCAGAACGAGCTGCACGATGTTTAAATATCTTGAGGTGCTTGCAGCCGAAGACGAGTCGCAGTCGGACATCTCGCGCGAGGATGTGGAAGATTCCATAATGAAGATACTCATAGACAATGAGGCAAGCGACAGGGAGACTACGGTCGGGGAACTCGGCAACAAGCTGTCAAACAGACATGCCGATTTCGATGTTCGTAACTACGGTTATTCGAAACTGTCCAAATTCCTTGAGAGCATAAAAGGACTGACTCTTACGCAGCACGGAAACTCGATAACGGTCACCCGCAAGGAAAGTGAAGTTTCAAAAGATCAGATCGTAAAACTGGTCAATGACATCCTGAAAAGGAATGCGGGAAAGACAATGAGCCTTCCCGAACTGAAGCAGAAGATAGAGAAGAAGTATCCGACGTTTCGGACGAGTGATTACCAGTACAGCAGGTTTTCGCAGTTTATCAAGGATATGGACGGAGTTGCGGTAAGGAATAATACTGTATGCAAAAAGGGGGGACCCACGTAGTGGGGGGATTCCTTATTGCACCGCGAGCCCAATCGACGAAGTCGATCTAAATGGCGAGCGACCTTTAGAGGAATAAATGTTTTATGAACATTTCAATACTCGGTGCCGGCAATATTGCCGGCATCATGGCAACTACATTACAGCCTTTAAAAGACGTGACCTGCTATGCGGTCGCGGCGAGGGATTACGACCGCGCACAGGTGTTTGCGGACAAGTACGGATTCAAGAAAGCATACGGTTCCTACAAGGATATGCTTGAAGATCCCGAAGTTGAACTTGTCTATATCGCAACGCCGCATTCGCATCATTACGAGCATATCAGGCTGTGTCTCAATCACGGCAAGCATGTTCTGTGTGAAAAGGCTTTCACGGCGAACGCAAGGCAGGCTGAGGAGGTTCTTCGTCTTGCCGAATCCAAAGGACTTCTTCTCACGGAGGCCATGTGGATACGCTACATGCCGATGGCAAGTAAGATAGTCGAGGTCGTTAATTCCGGTATCATAGGACGTCCGACATCGCTTTCGGCCAATCTCGGATATCCGCTTGAGCACAGCGAAAGAATGGTTAAACTGTCGCTGTGCGGAGGAGCGCTTCTGGATCTGGGAGTGTATGTTCTTAATTTTGCATCGATGATATTCGGTAACGATATCGAGAGCATGGCTGCAAACTGTGTCAAATATCCGCGCTCCGGTGTCGATGCGCAGGAGACGATCATGCTCACATACCGTGACGGCAGGATGGCATCGCTTTATGTTACGATGCTCGCGCAGACCGACAGGCGCGGTTTCATCCACGGAACGAACGGATATATAGAGATTGAGAATATAAACAATTTCGAGACGATGAAGGTATATAACCTCGAACGAAGGGTTGTTGCCGAATATGCGGCACCGATGCAGGTTACGGGATACGAGTACGAGGTCATGTCCGCGATGAAGGCGATCCGCGAAGGTCAGATCGAATGTCAGGAGATGACGCATTACGATACTCTTTTTATAATGCAGCTTCTCGATAACATAAGGGCAGCATGGGGTATCAGGTTCCCTTACGAGGTTGAAAGAGTAGATGAGGATCCGGAAGAGGATCCGGTAGTAACCGCAAAACGCGCCGCCGAAGCAAAGAGGGCCGAGGAAGCCAGAAAGGCAGCGGAAGAGGCCCGGAAGAAGACTGAGGAAGCCAAGAAGCGTGCCGAGGAGAAAAAGGCTGAGGAGGCTGCGGCAAAGGAAGAGGCAGCAAAAGAACTCGATACGCCGACGGATCCGGATGATTTTGAAGAATGAACAGTGAGATCAGAATGAGCGTGTCCGGTATGACACGCACCAAAGACAATAAAGCGGTGTATGTCCTGTTTCAGGACGAAGACAAGAGCGCGGAGATATCGCTGCCCGGATGCGAAGTGGTGAGCAATAAGGGATTTTCCGAAGAGGAGATTGAAAAGCTTAAGGATTATGTCGATAACGAGCGCGACAGCATATATGATCTGGCAAAACAGGTCAATCCGATGAAGGCGTTTCTCGGAAAGTGAACGTAGGATAATATATAACCGGAACACGATTGACAAAGGAGGAATCACGTATGTCAGACAGGATAATAAATGAGGATGTTTTGGAAAAGGTATCAGGCGGAGCGGGCGATGCTAACGAGGATGCAAAGAAGAAGGAATTCGAAGCGGCATGGGCTTATCTGAAATATGACGATAAAGGCCTTACAGGAACTGAACTTGAGGATCTGTTCGCCCAGTGGCAGCTTGCCGGATACAAGCCCGATGCAAGGATGTTCCTGCAAAACTGCAAGACCCTGTAACGAAAAGCCCCGTTTTATGCAAAAAATGTATTGACATGAGCGGGTAATACGCATAAAATGTACGAGTGTGTTTGCGGGACTAAATCGTGTCTTCGGCGGATCGATCCGCTGTATGTTCTGCAACACAGGCAGGGAACATCAGGTTTCCAATACGTTTGATAGGAGGTGTAATAGTGGCAAATATCAAATCTGCAAAGAAGAGAATTCTTGTTATCAATACCAAGACTGAACGCAATAAAGCCATTAAGTCCAAGGTTAAGACATATGTTAAGAAAGTTTACCAGACCATTGAGGCAGGTGACAAGGAAGCAGCAGGAGAGGCACTTCG
>JAILRJ010000041.1:0-43242 GCA_024698285.1 Lachnospiraceae bacterium
AAGACCGCATATTCGGAGCTCATGCAATCCGTACAGAGCAACATAGATAACGGCGTGGATTATCTTCCGTTTGCGATCGCCGTATGTGACGTCAACGACCTCAAAAAGATCAACGATACGTCAGGTCATAAGGCAGGCGACGAATACATCAGATCCGCCGCAAAGATGCTGTGCGACATATTCAGTCACAGCCCGGTATTCCGTATCGGCGGAGACGAATTCGCGGTATTTCTCCGCGGCGATGATTATAACGAATGGGAAGATCTTATGGTCCGTCTTCACGAAGAGGTGATGGCGAACTTCTTAAACGAGAACGGTCCCGTCATCGCATCGGGTGTATCCGAGTTCAGGCCCGGTAAAGACACCGATGTCTCCGAAGTATTTGAACGCGCCGATAACATGATGTACGAAGACAAGCGTCAGTTAAAACTTCACGGTAATTGATCTAGCTTCGCTTTCTGACAGGCATCCAAAGTTCACATTGATAATCCTGTGCCGCGGTATCTTTATCGCGGTACTGTTTTGTTACATAATAATCACCGCAAAGTTCGTATTCCCTGTTTCCCGGAAGCCATTCGTACCAGATGTATTTTTTGATATCGCGCGACGCCGTATTGAGCGGTCCTTCGCAGTAAAACTTCGCCCAATCGGATGCGGGTATGTCCCATATCTCCATTCCTTCGCATATCTTTCCGCCCTTATACATCCCCGCGATCATGAAACGGCACCAGCCTTCCTTCGCATTTTTTCCGGTGAAAGCATCGTAATCCCCGATACGATTTTCATAGAGTGCATTTGTGAATCTGTCGGGATTCTCCGGCTTTGCTCCTCCCCGGAGCATTTCCTTATTCTTCTTCTCGAAATCGTCCATGATCTTCGGGACCTTTTTCAGATGCTCCTCAAACGGCATATCCCACGTCATGCCGATCAGCCTGAATGCGTCATGCTTTTCTATCCTGACTTCATACTCGGGGCCGCCTTTTATCTCCATTGTCACACGCATCGGAAGAAACGTGCTCGGGCCTTTTTCAAGTTTTCTTATCTGGGTCGGCGATGCATCATGAAATCTCCGGAAAGCCTTCGTAAAGCTTTCCGGAGTCTCGTATCCGTACCTTAAGCTTATGTCGATGATCCTGTCCTTTGTTCCGACAAGATCCATTGCCGCAAGATAGAGTCTGCGGTTTCTGACATACTCTCCGAGGGTCAGTCCGGTTACCATCTGAAAACCTCGCTGTAAGTACATTTCTGACATATTTACATGCGCGGCTGTCTCAGCGGGTCCCGAAACGGTCAATATGTTTTCTTCCATGTATCTGATACTTTCACGTATCGCTGTCATCCATTCCATATGGGATCAGTTCCTCATTATGTGATTTTCGGTACCTGCTTAATAACTCTCGGATGCGAAAGTCCACTCAAGCGGTATGGATTTGTACTTCATGATAAGATTTCCGTTGTCATTCTTCGTCACGGCGATCCTGTATTCATCGGGTTCCATAATATCCGATACAACGGCCGTAAGTGCATCATCGTAATATTCGTACTCTCCCGCGGCGCCCGCTGCCCCTATATGCCAGAATATCTTTCCGTCGGGCCGTATCGTAAGCTCGCTTCCGAATGCAAATATGTCGGGGAACGCTTCATCCAGAGTATATCTGTCATTATCGATCGACAGATGCCATGTTCCGTTAAAGCCGTTATCCGTCTCTTCATGCGGCGCCGTCTCCTCAGCCGTTCCGGCAAATATATCTCCTTCCGATACCAAACCCGAAAGTATGATGACCACGGTTGCAAGGATTGCTGCGATCAGTGATTTTCTCTTCATTTCCGTACCTCCTGTATCGTCCGTCACAACTCTTTATGATCGGATTATACATAGTGATACGGAAGAAATCCTGTCACGAAGATAAAAGATATGTCAGCTTTCGTTTTCCGGAGAAGGTGTTTCGATCCTGATATTGGTCAGAGCACACTGATCGCCCGTAAGCGAGACATATACCTCAAACGGATTGTCAAGGATCGTCGTCGAAACGTTCAGGCCGATGCCAAGATTCTCTGTTGTCGTGACGATCTTATTGTCGTCTCTCCTGAACGATACCGTACAGTCGAAGCCTTCTTTGTTGGCGTCTTTCCACACATCCCAGCCTTTGAAATCGTCACCCATGTTCACGATCAGTTTGTTGTCGGCGATGCCCTCGGCCTCCCAGTTTTCCCCGTCAAGTCTTATGAGCGCATACTCCCTGTAATCCTCGCCCGACGGCTTCCTGTCCTTGGAGTAGAACAGATCGATATACGCCGTATGCCATATGAGACGGGCCGTCGGCAGGCTCATCGTATGGAATGTGATCTTCATTCCGTCCCTTACCGGGATACCCTCGGTCGAATCGGTCCTGTAACCGTCCATCTGAACATTCGGAATATCTCCCGCAGGTCCCTTGATATAACTGATCTCTTCGGCGATCCTCGGAATATAGTCAAGCGGAACGAACTCCTCCTCCGTGGCGATGCTGACATTGTAGATCCTGCAGTTATTACCGGTAAGACCGATATACGCGTATCTTGCGCTGTCGGGAAGTGCGATCGTGACCTTGACCAGTTCTTTTCCGTCATCAATGCTGATCAGTATATGATCTTTGACCTTAACGGCTTCGATATAGTATCTGAGCTTTCCTTTTTTGCCACTTGCAAGTTGGGGATTTGAACTTGTCGTCTTCTCAACGGCGATCTTTCTGGCTTCCTCGCACTCATACTGTCCGTCAAACCGTACCGTTCCGTATTCGAAATAGTTAAGATCTTCCACATCGTGAGGATTGTCGTGGTATCTTCCGTCGAGCGAATCAAACAGGATCATCATCGGCAGGAAATCGTCCTTCCTGCTGCTTAGCGCTTCGCACTTCAGGCTGATCTTCTTGATCTGAGGAGCGGGACCCAAAAGGATTCCGTCCGATATGTCATCTCTGCATACTTCGCAGTTCAGTTCGGTCTTGCCGGCAAGTTCCTGAACACTGCCTTTCTCTTTCATATCGTATTCGGTATCAAGATCGATAAGATGCTGCATGATCTTTGCGAACTTGGGATCGAACTGTGTTCCCGCACCTTTAACGATCTCTTCACGGACACTCTGCTGCGGGATCGGATCCCTGTAGCTTCTCTTTGATGTCATTGCGTCATATGCATCCGCAACGGATATGATCCTTGCGATCTCGGGAATGTCCTCGCCTTTGAGCTTATCGGGATAACCTCTGCCGTCATATCTCTCATGATGATATCTTGCACCGATGATTAGGTCGGGATACTCGCTGACACTCTTTAGTATCTGCGAACCGAGTACCGGATGCTGTTTGATCGCCTCATACTCCTCATCCGTAAGCTTACCCTCTTTGTTGATGATGCTCTCCGAGATCCCGATCTTTCCGACATCATGCAGTAGTGCTATCTGGTATATCTCATCGCATTCCGCTTCGCTCTTCCCGTAATGCTCCGCTATCTTTCTCGAATACTCGGCAACTCGGGCCGAATGACCGTGTGTATACTCGTCCTTCGCATCGATCGCGTTTGCAAGAGCAGTTGCGGTCTGTTCGAACAGGCGGTGTATATTCTTGTCCTTTTCATCTCTTCGGAACAGACTGATCCAGAATGTGATAAGTGTATACACGATCCCGCTGACGATCAAAAGGCCCGCGATCGAATCGAAATAGTTCTGTCCCCTCGAATACTCCGTAACAAACTGCGGATACCTGTATCCGACTATCCAGCATGTAGTGATAATGACCGCATTGAGGATGAGCATGACCACTCTCATCCTGCCCTCAAGGATCAACCCTATGTATATCGTTCCGAGAAGGAGCCATATCGGCGCACCGCCCGGTGCTCCGCCGTTTGTGAAGAACATGGCCGGGAAGTACAGCACAACAACCACTATCGACAGAACGATCTTGGCCTGATCTATCTTATTCTTACGGAACACATAATAAACATATACAGAAAAAACAACCGCCCCGATCAATGTGGATACCGTTGCGGATACCGGCTCTTTCATCACCATTCCGAACGGTACCGCCGCATAAAGGGCGATCAGAACAAGCAAAGAAAATACGACGAATGATCTGTCCTGCAGCCTGACGGACGGATTGAAAATATATGCATTGATTCGTTTGAAAAGAGACTTCATAATCTTCCTCTTAGGCTGAAAACTTTTCTGATTATTATAACATTTTCCACTGCCGTTTGCTGAATTAATTTCCCGATTGACATCCGGGAACGTCTGTTCGATAATGTTTATGTAAGATACGGAGGGTTATCGTGGATCGCATATATATCGCAATAGATCTTAAAAGCTTCTATGCCTCGGTCGAATGTGTCGACCGGGACCTGGATCCGCTTACGACCAACCTCGTTGTGGCCGACGCTTCCCGAACGGAGAAGACCATATGTCTTGCGGTCTCCCCCGGTCTGAAGTCATACGGACTGCCGGGTCGCCCGAGGCTGTTTGAGGTCGTCCAGGCGGTCAAAACAGTAAATGCTTCCCGCCGAATGCATGCCCGTAACCGCACGTTTACAGGAAAATCATCAAATTCGGCCGAACTTAATGCCAATCCCGATCTGGAACTCGATTACATAGTTGCTACTCCCCGTATGTCGCTTTACATGAAGTTCAGCACCGATATATACAGGATATACCTTAAATATGTTGCCCCCGAGGACATCCTTGTGTATTCATGTGATGAGGTGTTTATTGACGCAACATCATATCTTGCCACATACCGTATGACGGCCCACGAACTGGCTCTTGCGATGATCCGCGATGTTTTGTCAAATACCGGCATAACCGCCACCGCGGGGATCGGAACCAATATGTTCCTGAGCAAGGTTGCGATGGACATCGTAGCCAAGCACATGAGCGCAGACAAAGACGGCGTCCGCATTGCGGAACTCGATGAGATGGGATTTCGCAGGAAGCTCTGGTCTCATACTCCGATAACAGATTTCTGGAGGATCGGTGCGGGAACGGCTCGTAAGCTTGCCAAGCTCGGACTGTACACAATGGGTGATATAGCCGCGTGCTCGGAGAAGTTCGAGGATATCCTCTATAAAGCATTCGGCGTTAATGCCGAACTCATAATAGATCATGCATGGGGATGGGAGCCGTGTACGATAGCGGATACAAGACTGTACAAGCCTCAGAACAACAGCATCAGTTCCGGGCAGGTTCTTCAGCGCCCGTATTCTTATGATGAGGGAGCGATAATAGTACGTGAGATGACAGACCTTCTTACACTTGACCTTGTGAAGAAAGGACTGGTTACGGATCAGATGGTTCTGACGATAGGATACGAACATATCAGTGATCCGAAGGAACTGGAAGCCTATTCGGGAGAGATCGGACAGGACCGGTACGGAAGATACATCCCCAAGCATGCCCACGGAACGGCCAATCTGGGCCGTCAGACCGCTTCAACGCGACTCATCACGGATGCGGTAATGCAGCTGTATGAACGCATAATCGATCCGTCCCTTTTCATCAGACGCGTATGTATAGCTGCCTGTCGGGTGGTTCCTGAAGAAGATGCGGCTGTGAAGGACTCATATGAACAGCTTGACCTTTTCACCGATTACGAAGAGACCGAGAAGATGCGTCGAAACGAAGAAGAGATGCTGACCAAAGAGAAGGCTCTTCAGAAAGCGACAATAGATATCAAAAACAAGTTCGGGAAAAACGCGATACTGAAAGGAACCAACTTCCTTGAAGGAGCGATGACGATAGAACGTAACAAACAGGTCGGAGGACACAAAGCATGAGTGACTACAGCAACATTATAGACCATCCGCACCATCAATCCGCCACCCGTCCTCATATGTCCATGACGGCGCGTGCCTCCCAGTTCTCGCCTTTTGCGGCACTTACCGGATACGGTGATGCCGTTGAAGAGACCGGCCGCCTCACATCCGAGAAGATCATACTCGACAACGATGCCGTTGCCGAACTTGACCGCAAGCTTCGTATGATCGAAGACGGAAAGCGTCTCGTTGCGATAACTTTTTTTGCTCCCGATCCTTTTAAGGAAGGCGGGGAATATACGATAATATCCGGAGAAGTTAAAAAGATAGACGTTATAGAAAGCAAAGTCGTCCTGACCGATGGCACGCTTATACCGATCGACGACATCTTCGATATCGGTTTCCTGTAGGACTTACGGAGCTTTTTTCAGCATTTCATCCACTTCATCAGCTGTGTATTCGTAGGCACCAAGCTCTTTCCTGAGATTCTTCGCCTTTTCTCTGTTTAAAGATGCCTTCCCGGAATCCCCTTTTTCATCATAGACCCTGCTCATAAAAGCAGCATGCGCATACTCCCCGACCCGGTAAAGATCTTCATAGCCGGCTGTCGGAGTAAAGCTCTGCATCCTGCGCGAATAATAGCTCCCCATGATCTCGCCGTAAGCTCTGTGTTCAAGTTCGTATTCAAACACTTGCGCATACGTCTTTGCCGGATCTTCCGTCTCCCGGTTCGCATATTGGATCGAAAAGATCAGATCGATGAGACTGACGGCAACAGCGATCGATGCTGCAACAAGCAGTATATTCAGGATCACTTTTAGAATTTTATTCATGTCTTAATACCTCACTAAGCTTCACTGCCTTCTGTGCACGGCTCATATTCAAAAAATCCTGCAATCCCTGCTCATCCATTGAAAAATAGGTACGCATTGCAGCCCGGAGTTGATCATCCATATCCAGGATGTATGCCAGATACTTCTCGTCATTTTCCGATTCCTTCTGAACTTCCAGGACTTCACAATAGTCATCCACATACATGCAGAAATTCCGAATGTCCGTATCAAGGCCGTCAAAATACTCCGGATCATCCGATCGCAGTATCATTTCCTCCATCAGCTCGATGCACTCATAATAGTCTTTTGCGACATAGCTCACTTTGCGGAAGCGATCAAACTCTTTCGGCGGATTATTCATCAGTTCATGCGCGTACAGGAAGCTCACATACTCCACATACTCTCCGCGTTCAAGGAATCCGTCCGCTTCTTCGGCATAGGAAGCCGCATTTTTCATCGAATCACGCCTTATAGCTTCATCCTCATCGGGATCGGCGTAATTTGCGGAAGCGATCATTTTAAAAACGATGACCAGGATCAAAAGCACTACAAGGATCGCCGCCTTTCTGCCCAGTCCCTCAACTGCTTTGGCAAAGACGGAAAACTCTTTTTCCGTATCTTCGTATTCCTTTTTAAACCCGCGCATGTTCTTCTCATGCTTTACGGCAAAAGGATTAACCTCGCCGCAGTACGGGCATTTTAATTCCTCGGGCCCGACCTCATGTTTGCATTTTTCGCATATCATTGGTTATTATCCTCCTGCTGCGTTGTTATCCCCTGATCCTGCAGGAACTCCTCTTTTTTCCGGTCACTTCGGCTTCGTTCACTTCTTCCCGAAAGCCACAGGAAGCCGAATAAGAGCATGATTATCACGATGGCCGCCAGAAGAACGGCACGTACCGTAGAGCTCATCCCCTTTTTGATCCGCTTTTCGCTCCGCTCTGTTTCCATGTGAAGATCTTCGCGTATATCCTCCAGCTTATTCATGTATTCCTCTTCTTCAACAGGAGCATGGGCCGTCCCGCAAAACGGACAGCGGACAAGCGCCGCATCATATTCCGCTCCGCAGCTTCTGCATATCAACTTTTTTTCGGTTATTGTCTCACTTTGGGATCGCATTTTGGGCACTCCATTCTATCTTGTCAAAAAGACTGCCGTAGTCCGGCATCTTGTTTCGTATCTCACCAAGACGCTCCCTGCATGTTTCTAACGTCTGTGTATTTCCGGCCTCTGCAAAGATCTCTTTCAAAAACAGCAGATCCGCATATTCTCCGAGCATATAGTAATCCACGTATTCATCCGCAACCTCGGCACCGCCCCTTATCGGATGGGAAACCGCCGCCGCAACACCGTAGTTTTCCCGTTCAAGATTTGACCTGATCGTGTCCGGTGCGATCGTGTCCTCTTCCACATAATTAAACTCAAGCTCCTCACCCGCTCGTTTTGCGGTCACAACAAATACAAGCGCCAGGATGATGTTAAGAGCGATCGAAATACCGAAAATCGTTTTTTTATTCATTTATGATCACCCCCTCCAGATATGCCTCCTGTTCGATATCTGATGAAGCCAGGTATGCTTCCCTTGCCGCATCATCCATTCCCAGATAAACCTTGAGAATGATATCCGCTTTCTTCTTCATGTCACGGATATATTCCCCATACGGATCCGATTCGATCTCCGACTGCTTGTCTTCGTATTCTTGATAAAATTCGTAGATCGAATATCTGCAGTCCCTGACATCTCCCTCGGGGTTGTATCTGTCTGCCTCCGCTCCGAACATGACCGACGACTCGATTTCCGAAACAAGATCATTGTAATCATGAGCCATCTCCCAAAGCAGATTCAGATCGTCATAGGGAGCCTCCCATTCCGCAATGTTATGATATTCTTTAAAGGCCGCAAAGCCTGTATAATCCCCGGCCTCCAGATACTTTTTGATCTGTGCCGAGTACTCATCGTATTTTTTTACCGACTCTTTTCGCATGGCATCCGAACGGAAACTGTAGGCATTGTCCTTTACGTAATAAGCAATGCCTATGGCGACTAAAAGCACAACCATCACAACCGCACTGATGGCAAGCGGAATATTCTCGGAAAGAGTCTCCGAGAGTTTTCGCTTTGTTCTTTCGCTTCTGTTCTTATATTCATTCAGATCGGCCCTGTGCCCGGCCGTTTCCGTAACGGGTCTGCCGCAATAGGGGCATTTCTCAACCGTAAGTCCTATCTCGGCGCCGCAACTGGTACACTTCATGATCCGATTTTCTCCTTTATCTGTTTATTGAATAAAAACCGCCTAACCTTTAAGGTTAAGCGGCTTTCCTGTAACAGGGGATGAGAGAATCGAACTCCCACCAAAGGTTTTGGAGACCCCTATCATACCATTTGACCAATCCCCTGAGTTGCCGATAAAAGCGACTAGGCGGCAAAAATGCCGCCTAATCTTTATATCACACACAAACACCAACTGTCAAGTTAGGAGATTATCAGAATCTCATGATGGACATCGCGTTGTTACGCTCTTCCTGTTCGCGCCTCTTCTGCATCATCATCTGATACTGATTCAGCGTTTCCTGTTTCTTCATCTCGCTGATCGCCTTTGCCATATCAAGATCCTCAAGTCTTGATCTTGCCGACAACGTATTCTCAGCGGCATAATCATTATATCTTATCGCAGATTCGAGAGCGTTGGTCTGTGCTCCCATGCTGCTCCTGCCTTCCGAAACCTTCGATATCGCATCGGTGATCTTACTCAGATCGAAATCCTTTGTAACATCAAATCCCTCAATACCAAGTTCAGATAAGGTTGCATTAACCATCTGTATCTTCTGTCCGGTTCCGTCGGGCTTGGTGGCGAGATTGATATCCGCCATACTGCCGTCAAGTATCTTAAGCGTATTGAATTCGGTGTTCTTGCCGATGCCTTCTATATCAGACAAAAGCTGATCCACTTCTTTCTGGATGGCTCCGAGCTCCTCGCCCGTATTAAGTCCGCTGCTTGCCTTAACACCGAGTTCGTATATTCTCTGAAGACTGTCGGTGATCTGTCCGAGAGCACCGTCGGCAACATTGAGAAGACTGACTCCGTCCTTTGCGTTATCGCTTCCGACCGTAAGACCCGTCTCCTGACTGTTCATCTTCTCGTCAATGGTAAGTCCTGCCGCATCGTCGGCAGCGGAATTGATCCTCTTACCGCTTGCGATCTGAGAATACATCATATTGTTTTGAGAAGAAACACCACTTACTCCTGCCATGATAACTCCTCCTTAAACGCCTGTCACAAATGAGGCGATGCGTAACAATCCATTGGGATTATATTCTACCACCGATCGAACGCGATATCAAGCATTTTCGGCGTTCTTGTCCGCGTTGTCCGTCCTTCTGAGCATGATCCTTATCCTTGTTCCGAGCTCTTCCCTGGATGTGATCTCAAAATGCCCCTCATGCTTGTCGACTATCCACTTGGCGATCGAAAGTCCCAGTCCGGTCCCGCCGAAGCTCCTTGCTTCATCCGAACGGTAGAACCTTTCAAACATATGCTCTATGTCCTTATCCTTCATTCCGATGCCCGTATCCTGGACTTGAAGGTACACGTCCGTGTCGGATGCGATTCCGACAGACAATATGATCTCATCTTTTTCCTTCGTATACTTCGCCGCATTGTCGGCAAGGATCCTGACAGCCTGTTTCAGCATACCCTCATCCGCCATGACATATACCGGGTCCGTCGGACAGGAAAACTTATAGATGTGATTTTCATCTATCATGAGCGACTCCTCGTACACAGACTGCATGAGTTCGCACAGATCAGTCTTCTCGGGCTTGAGAACTGTCCTTCCGGCATCTCCCCTTGCCAGGAACAGGAGCTGTTCCACAAGATGCTTCATATGGGCAGATTCATTCTGTATGGCAGCGATCGACTCGTCGAGAACTTTTTCGTCTTCGCGACCCCATCTTGCGAGCATGTTCGCATATCCCTCGATGACCGCTATGGGAGTACGAAGCTCGTGGGACGCATCGTTAACGAAACGTGCCTGCTGCCGGTTACTCTCCCTTATCCTTGTAAGAAGGTTGTTCATCGCACGCTCTATGCCCCGAAGATCTTCGTCACCGAACGACAGCTTCGCCTCTTCCGTAGGCTCAAGACTTGTGATCTTCTCTTCTATGAGATGATATTTCTCTTCGGAAAGCTCAAAGCTCGATATCTCCTCCGCACGCATCGCGATCTCGTCGAGCGGTGCGAGTTCCTTCTTGATCCTGTGACTCTCATGGGAATATGACAGAAGATCTCCGATGAACCGAAGGGCAAAAAGCCCAGTTGCAAACATGGTAAAGAACGCGATCGGGGGGAAGATCAATTCATCCACGATCACAGCTCCGGTCGTTTTCGACACAACCGTGTATCTTAGAGCCCTTACGGCATCCCGCAATTCTGCGATATCGTTGACCTCTTTTACCGTCGGGGACACATCTATCGAACGGGATCTGCTCATAAAAGGAACATTGTCTGCAATCATGTATTCCCGGGCGGCAAGCCATACCAAAGTCATGGTTATTATGAGAAAGACGTAATGCCAGAAATGCATCCCGATCTTATATCTGACACGCTGGCCTGCAAGCCTGTGTCTTATTGAGGACACTCGTCCTCTTACGTTACTGTTCCGATTTGATGACATATCCTACACCTCTGACTGTTTCTATCATCTTGATATCAAAGGCCTCGTCTATTTTCGAACGTAAGAATCTGACATATACATCGATCACATTTGTCTCGCCGACATAGTCGTACCCGCAGACCTTTTCGAGAAGTGTGTCTCTTGTAAGCACTATATCCTGATTGGTCAGGAATACCTTCAGCATCTCGAATTCCCTGTTTGTCAGGGATATCTCCTGACCCTTGAAGGTCACCCGGTGCTTCTTCTCGTCAAGTTCAAGTTCTTTCCACCTGTATATACCGTTTGCGGCGTCGTTTTTGCCGCTTTTTGCATCCGCTGCATCGGATCCGTCAGCTGCCTGTGAACCCCTGCCTTCAACGGGGTGCAGTTTTAATGCCACTCTGATCCTTGCCAGAAGCTCCTCTATTGCAAACGGTTTGGTAATGTAATCGACCGCTCCGGCATCAAGTCCCGAAACCTTATCCATGACCGCATCTCTTGCTGTCAAAAGAATGACCGGTGTGGGATGCGAATTGCCGAGCCTACGTAAAACTTCCAGGCCGTTGAGGCCCGGAAGCATTATGTCGAGCAATATCAGATCATATGTGTTAGCCGTTGCAAGATCGAGTGCCTCACGCCCGTCTCCGCTCTTCGTGACCTCATATCCTTCGTGAACAAGCTCGAGTTCAACGAATCTTGCCAGCTTTTCTTCATCTTCTACGACCAAAATATGCGCTGCCATTTAATTCTCCTTAAAGATTATTGTAACTTTCCTTCACTTTGTCGGCTGCTTCCGAAGCCTTGTCACACATCTCGTTGGCAATTTTCATCTCGTCCGCGCCCTTGAAGCTGTATCTGCATCCGAAGAAAAGAGCAACTACCATGATGATGAGCGTTACATGCCATGTGAACAGAAGAATGAGCACGAATACGCAGATCGGGATGTTGAGGATCACTTCATCCTGTCTCTCTATAACGAAGAAGTTCTCGCATGATTTGTGCCAAAGGACCTTGAGCTTGTCCGTAAATGCATTGCCGTGCTTCTTTTCCTTCTTCACCGGCTCATCAACAACCATGAGGCTCGCATCATCCTTGGTGCTGTAGCTTTCGCGGCGCTCCTCGGCTTTGCCCTGCTTCTCAAGAAGGATCATCGCATCGAGAAGATCTCCGTTTGCCTCATCGAGTGCTGCTTTTGCTTCCTCAAAAGTAACGTTTGCTTTTTCCCTTAACTTTTCAACCTTTTCAAATGTATCCATTTTTATTCCGCCTTTCATGATATATCGTTTAGTTGTTTCCGGGTTGTTTGTTCCTTCGAACAATGAACAATATACAGAAAGAATCTTAAACGGTCTTTTATGAACAATTAAAAAACCATTAAAAAGAATTAAACTTCCTTAACGTCTTCTTCAATTATCGAGATGTGTACATCATCAAGCTGTTTCTTGTCTACAGCCGAAGGCGCTCCCATCATGACATCCATGGCCATCTTGTTCATCGGGAACGGAATTATCTCCCTGATGCTCTCTTCTCCCGCGATAAGCATGACCATCCTGTCCACGCCGGGTGCGATACCCGCATGCGGCGGTGCACCGTAGCAGAATGCGTTGTACATTGCGGGGAACTTCGCTTTCACATCATCCTCCCCGAGTCCGACAAGCGAAAATGCCTTGACCATTATCTCGGGATCATGGTTTCTGACCGCACCCGATGACAATTCCACGCCGTTACATACGAGGTCATACTGATAAGCCATTATCGACAGCGGATCCTCGTTCTCAAGAGCCTTCATGCCGCCCTGTGGCATCGAGAACGGATTGTGGCAGAATTCAAGTTCTCCCGACTCCTCTCCGATCTCGTACATCGGAAAATCGACTATCCAGCAGAATTCGTAACAGTCCTTCTTCATATGACCTTCCGCGGCCTCACCGAGGAACTTCCTTAATACACCGGCGCCTTTTAACGCATCACCGCGCTTTCCGGCACACAGTCCCACGAAATCCCCGTTTTTAAGTCCGAGTGTATCGATGACCTGCTGTTTCTTATCCTGAAGGAACTTGGCGATGCCTCCGACGATCTCGCCGTTCTCGTCAAGTTTGAACCAATATGCTTTCTGTCCGCTTATTACCTCGGCATCGGCAAGCATCTTGTCGATAACCTTTCTCGAGGCATTAAAGTTATCCACCCTTATCGCTTCAACGGTCGCACCGTCAAAAGGTCCGAATCCGATGCCCTGCATAAGATCAGACACGTTTTTAAGTGTCAGGTCGATTCGAAGGTCCGGCTTATCGGAACCGTACGTCTCCATGGCATCAAGGAACGATATCCTCTTAAACGGAGCACTTGAAGCGGTATTGTATTTTCCGTACTTTGCGAATATCGGCGGGAGCACATCCTCCATTACCGCAAATACGTCTTCCTGATCCGCGAACGCCATCTCCATATCAAGCTGATAGAACTCACCCGGCGACCTGTCGGCTCTGGCATCCTCATCCCTGAAGCAGGGTGCTATCTGGAAATACCTATCGAATCCGCTCGTCATGAGTATCTGCTTGAACTGCTGAGGTGCCTGCGGAAGCGCATAGAACTTACCCGGATGGTTTCTTGAAGGCACAAGATAATCCCTTGCCCCCTCCGGCGACGAACACGTCAGAATGGGAGTCGTTATCTCGAGAAAATCATGTGCTATCATGCTGCTTCGAAGCTCGGCGACTATCTTGCTTCGAAGTACGATCCTCTCCTTTACGGCGGGATTACGAAGATCCAGGTAGCGGTATTTAAGTCTGACAGCCTCATCGGCTTCCTTTGAACGGTTGATCTCAAACGGAAGCTCGTTATATATACATTTACCGAGAACCTCTATCTTACTCGGAACGACTTCTATGTCTCCCGTGGGAATGTTCGGGTTCTTGCTTGAGCGTTCCCTGACCGTACCCGTTATTGAGAGCGTCGATTCGTTATTGATACCCGAAAGAGAATCCATCATCTCTTCGGTTTCGACAACGGCCTGAGTAACTCCGTAGAAATCCCTGAGGATCAGGAATCCGAGGTTCCTGCTCACCTTTCTCATGTTATCGTACCATCCGACGATGGTCACTTCCTCTCCCACGTTTTCGATACGCAGTTCGTTACAGTTGTGTGTTCTTGATTGTGTCATGGTGTCTCCTTCTTAATTAGGACGCTCGTGCATTTAAATCGACTTCGTCGATGAGCACTCGCGGTGCAGTAAGGAATCCTCCCACTTCGTGGGTCCCTCCTTTCTGCATATTCTATCTCTGTCTTCTCCATGTTATCGGCATGAATAACAGCAGCATCGGGAACAGTTCGAGTCTTCCGGCAAGCATGTCGAACATAAGCACATACTTGGCAAACGGTGAGAACTGAGAATAGTTTCCGAACGGTCCGACCATATCAAGACCCGGACCGATATTGTTAAAGGTTGCTATAACCGAAGTTATCGTTGTCGTAAAATCCTTCCCGTCAAGTGCCACGAGAAGCACCGATACCGCAAATATCGTTATGTATGTAAGGAAATATACGTTTATTCCGCGAAGGACCGCATGCTCGATAGGCTTGCCTTCAAACTTTAATATCTTGACGCTCCTGGGGTGCACAAAATGCTGAAGCTCCTTGCGGATCGTCTTGAACCCTATCACAATACGGCTCACTTTGATACCGCCGGCGGTTGAACCCGCACAGCCTCCTATGAACATTACGACAAGCAGCATCGTCCTCGAGAAGTTCGGCCACGTATTAAAGTCCGCCGAAGCAAATCCCGTGGTCGTCATGACGGATGCCACGTTGAAAAAGCTGTGATGAAGCGCCTCACCAAACGTCGAGAACACATTCCTGATATTGATCGCCACCGCAAGGACCGCGAAAGCATATATCGCAAGATATGACAGAACCTCTTCCGATTTGAACGCTTCTTTGAACTTTTTGGCAACGAGCAGGAAATATACGTTGAAGTTCGCGCCGCAGATGATCATGAATACGGTGATCACGGTCTGCTGAACAGTGGTGATCGAAACAAGTCCGGTATCGCGGATGGCAAATCCTCCCGTGCCGACCGTTCCGAACGCCAGGACACTCGACTCGTAAAGCGACATTCCGGTTATCTTTAGCACAACGATCTCGACAAGAGTTATGACTATGTATATCTCATACAGTATCTTCGCTGTCGTTTTAACCTTGGGAACAAGCTTTCCGACAGACGGGCCCGGGCTTTCCGCCCTCATAAGGTATATACTGTCACCGCTCGCTTCAGGCAACAATGCCAGAACGAATACCAGTATTCCCATTCCGCCTACCCAGTGGGTAAAACTTCTCCAGAACAGCAGTCCCTTCGGAAGCGATTCGACTTCCGTAAGTATGCTGGCACCGGTAGTCGTAAATCCGGATATCGTCTCAAAGAGCGCATCGGTAAAGCCGATCTGCGGCACAGCGTGCCAGAGAGGTATCGCACCGAACACCGACATGAGTATCCATCCGAGAGCGACGGATGTGATACCTTCACGGGTGTAGAAAGTCATATTCTTGGGTTTCTTATAACTTAACAGATAGCCCGTCAGGAAACTGAGTGCAACCGCAACCGCAAGGAATATCCATTCTTTTTCCCGGTACAGGATCGAGACCACTGTCGGCACTATCATGAGCATTGCTTCGATACGAAGGACACTGCCCACAAAATAGGCTACTATTTTTCTGTTCATGCAAGAATGTCCTCCAGATCATTAAGTCCGCGCTCAACGGAAACGATCACGACGGAATCGCCTTTTTCGATGACACTCTGTCCGTTGGGAATGATGACCCGGTTACCTTTTGTAATACATGCGATTATGATCCCGGGCTTTAACGAGAGTTCCATAAGCGGCTTTCCCACGACTCTGGAATCGTCTCTGACCGCGAATTCAAGTGCTTCTGCTCTTCCCTGTGCGATCTTGTAAAGTGTCTCCACGTTACTTCCGCGACTGTTGTTAAGAGCACGCACGAAACTTACTATATTGTCGCTTGTTATGCTGTTCGGGTTGATGATACTGCCTATATCAAGTCCCGCAATGACTTCCTCGAACGTGATACGGTTGATCTTGGTCAGAAGCTTGGCATTGCTCATCTCCTTCTCGTAAAGGGACAGCAGTATGTTCTCCTCATCGATACCGGTAAAGTTTCCGATCGCATCGACCACTCCTACACCTTCTTCGTCGAGAAGCTGCTTGTCCGTTCCGTCTCCGTTTATAACAACGGCCTGCGGGAGCATCTCGGACAGTTTCTGGCACTTTTCAAAATCCTGTTCTATGATCTTGACACCGATCTTTGTTTCTTCAAGCTTCTTTGCCACATAGTAACTGATCATGCCTCCGCCTATCAGTATTATCGACTTGACCGCATTCGACGCTTTTGCTCCGCTTGCCTTGAAAAATGAAAGTGCTACCGAATGAGGTGCGATAAACGATACTATATCGCCCGCGCAAAGCGCGAAAGCTCCGTGAGGTATCAGCAGTTCGTCTCCGCGCTCCACGGTACAGATCAGTACCTTGCAGTGAAGCTTCGACTCCATTTCCGTAAGCTTCATCCCGTCGAGCTTGGATCCCTCGGGAATGTTGATACGGATCAGTTCCACCCTTCCACGCGCGAAAGTATCGACTTTCATGGCCGAAGGGAACTTGATTATCCTTGCGATCTCAGCAGCCGCGGCAAGTTCCGGGTTGATTACCATCGAAAGGTTAAGCTCGTCACGAAGATATCTCATCTCGCTGTAGTATTCGGGGTCACGGATCCTGGCTATCGTCTGGCAGTTACCGGCCTTCTTGGCAATAAGGCAGCACAGAAGGTTAAGTTCGTCCGAGTTGGTCGTGGCAATGAGGATATCGGCATTCTGAACGCCCGCCTCCCTCTGGGTCGATATACTCGCGCCGTTTCCTTCCACTCCGAGGACATCGATCCTGTCGGATAAGTATTTGAGCTTATCCCAATGTCTGTCTATTATCGTAATGTCGTGACCTTCCTGATCGAGATGCTCTGCCAGCGTTGATCCGACTTTTCCGCATCCCACGATGATGATCTTCATTTACCCTACCTCGCACCGCAAACAGCACAAACGCAATTTGCTCTTACAATTAAACGAGTCGGAACAAGGGATTGTCCCGACTCTTTTCCTGTCATATGTTGACTGTATTATTTGATGGGGATCTCCGTTGATCCGATATCAGCAAATGTCGAATAGTTGTCATGTACCGTGATCGTTATCGGATTATCGGCATCCTGAAGCTTGAATGCGTAACAGCACTCAACAGACTGGCCGCCCGATACCTGCATATCCCTGTTTGCTATCTCGGCAGGCGTCTCCTTGAGGTTCGTATCTTCCGGACAGTCCACACCGTTCTGCTTGAGGCTTGCAGGGAATACCGCATTAAGCGCAAGCGGTGTATCCGTCTTGTTCACGAACGTGAAGTATACGAAAGCGACCGTATTGTTTTCGGCATCCATATCAAGACGTACGGTCGTACACGTAAGTGAAAAATCACTGTTCTCAACATTGACACCGTTTGATGCTGTTGACTCGCTTGCCGCACCCGAATCTGCCGAGGCGGAACTTCCGCCGTCATCTATCTTGCTCTTGAGAACGAAGAAAAGTGCTATGAGAGCAATGAATACTACGATCTCAACTATAAGGACTATGATGCTCGTGGTATCGTTCTTCTTGCGTCTTGACGAAGCACCGCCTCTTGAAGGAACGCGTCCGCCCGAAGGCTCACGCCTCTGAGTGTGGCGTACCGGACGCTCACGAACCTCCTCGTCCTGAAATTCAAAATCCAGATCTAAATCTCTAGGCATAACTGGTCTCCTTTAAAACCTTGCTTAAAAGTCTACATTCCAAAATATTGTAGCTTTTTCGCACGGAAAAATCAAGTAATAATCTATTTGCGAAGTCCCGGAGCAAGAACCGTGGCCAGTTTGAAGATCGGGTTTTCGAATCTGTTCTTCACCCTTGAAAGCTCTTCTCTGATCTTAATGCCCTGCGGACAGTGTACCTCGCACTTGCCGCACTTCCTGCACTGCGATGCCATCGACTTCTCACTCTTCATCGCGGTACACATGAAGTATTCCCGTATTCCGTTAAAGTATCCTTCGTTATATGATGTATTGTATGTCGAGAAACATCCGGGGATATCCACACCCGCAGGACATGGCATACAGTATCCGCATCCCGTACAGCGCACTTTGATCTTGCTCTCGATCTCATCTATGACTTCCGCATATGTGCGCATATCTTCTTCTGTGAGAGCCCCCTCCTCTGTCTCGGAGGCTATCCTTATGTTCTCTTTGACCATTTCCATGGAATTCATGCCGGAAAGCACGGTCGTGACCTCAGGCTGGTTCCACAGCCATCTGAGACCGAACTCGGCGGGAGACCATCCCGGAGTCTTTGTTCTTATCGTTTCCCCGGCCTTCTCGGGGATGGCATTGACGAGCCTTCCTCCGCGGAGCGGCTCCATTATGATGACCGGAATATGCATCGAAGCGGCTTCCTTCAGTCCCTTCACCCCGGCCTGCGAATTCTCGTCAAGGTAATTGTACTGGATCTGGGCGAATTCCCACTCATTCGCGTGAAGGATCTTGATGAACATCTCGCTCGATCCGTGATAGGAGAACCCGATCCTTCTGATCAGTCCCTCCTTTTTCTTTTCTTCGAGCCATTTGTCTATACCCCTGTTGCACAGCTCCCTCCATGTCTTTTCATCGGGGAGCATGTGCATCAGGTAATAATCCACATGGTCGGTACGAAGGCGCGCGAGCTGCTCATGGAAGCGCTTGTCGGCCTCCTCGGGGCTCTTCATGAAATAATTCGGCATCTTCGTTGCGATGTTGATCTTATCTCTTGCCCCTATCTTCTCGAGAACTTTTCCGAACACTTCCTCGTTGCCCGGGTACAGATACGCAGTATCATAGTAATTGACGCCGGATTCGATCGCGTATCTTATCTCACGCTCTATCTCATCCACATCAAAACCGTTCCCCTTCTTGGGGAATCTCATGCACCCGAACCCGAGCACAGACAGTTTGTCTTTGTTGTTAAGTTCTCTGTATTTCATGTTATTACCGTTTGTGAACCGATATCAATGGTGCGCCGCGTGTGCCGCGTTTCTCTTCATCCTCCTCATCTTGCGATGGTGTGCCACAAGGATGAGGAAACATGTTACGGCTACGCCGAGAGCGAGTGCCGCTCCGGTAAAAAGCCATGCGATGATGCTGTTCGCACTCGTGATCTCTCTTGCTATCGCGTAGGAGCTGAACCTGTCGGTCCTGAATTTGATCTCTCTCGGATTATCGCTGAGGTTCGGCAGCACGGAGAGTTCCCCTTCATGCACGCGAAGAACCACATAATTCTCCCCGGACTTATAGACTTCTTCCGGAACCTCCATTATGACTTCCATCGCAGTCGGAAGCTCAGCGACCTTCTGGGTGAATCCGTCAACGGTCTTGAGCATCGTCAGGTCGAAGAACTTGACGGGCTTCTTGCCCACCGCATTCTCCATGAGCTTCTTCGTAGCCTCGTCGCCGCTGTCGAGACCCGTCAGGCTGATCGAGATGTCAACATTATCGCCCCTGGCAAGTTTCTCCACTTCATCGGTCGAAAGCATCTTCTCCACAACGGTATCAAGGTTCGGGAAGCTCGGGTTGATCCGGGAATCGGGAGTCAGCCTGAGCTGCTCCTCCGTCATCTTGTTATAATCAACGCCCTCCAGTTCGGACGGTTCAAATGCGTTCACGACATGGGTCGCAAGATGCCCCGTATAGAAGGCGGCATCGAGAATGGGCAGCGTATTTCCGCTGTGGATCATGTCATCCACTTCCGCGAACGACTTGCCCATCATGCGGGTAACGTCGGTATCCGGCTGATCATCGCTTTGGTTATCGCCATCTCCCGTTATCCCGAGTTCCTCGTCGGAAGGAACATGGACATCGTCGAGGTTCATATCTTCGACATAATTGTCTCCGCCCTCACCGTTTGCGGCTTCATTGATGCTGATCGTGGACGTATTGGTAGCTGTGTTTGTCTCGGTCTTCGGTATGACCTCGACCTTCGTTTCCTGAGGCTTGACCCCTGATGATTCAGCGGCTTTCTTTCCCGCATCCGTCTGTACGAAAGCGGCAGCTATCCTGTGGGGCCCCGAAACATCACTGAACGTATATGAGCTGACCGGACCTATCTGTGTGCCGTCAACTGCAACCGCAAGTATCGCAAATCCCGATTTGGGAGTTATCGTATACGTGATGTTCGATCCTTTGGCAACATTTATCATCCCGCTCGGTGAAATGGATCCGCCGGTCGTTGCAACTCCCGAGGATATCTCATATGTTGTGATACCCTGCTGCTGGAAATTCGCCGTGATCGTGTAATCCTGTTCGATCTTGCTTATCCTGTATTCCCTGTCCCTGCTGACAACCTGTCCGTTTACATACCATCCGGTAAAATCATACCCGGATCTCGGAGTTGCCTTGACGGTCGTGCTGTCACCGAGACTGAAGGAACCTCCGCCGGTCACATCTCCGGCGTTTGAAGGATTCACCACAAGATTGACCGTATAGCGCGACCTCTTAAACTCTGCCTTAAGAGTCCTGTCCACGGTCAGATTCTTGAGATTTACCTCGGAATCGCGACTGACTATGTCACCGTTTTCCTTCCAGCCGATAAATGTATATCCGTTATAAGCTTTGGCTTTTATTGTTGCGGTACTGCCGTAATCGTACTTCCCGGCTCCCGAAACCTTTCCTCCGTCCGAATCGTTCACGTTCAGTGTAACCGTCACCGAGTTCCTGGAAAACTTCGCGACAACATCCATATCGGACTGAATGTTGCTGATCGTATAATTTGTGTCGGTGGAAACCCGGCCGGCTTCCGTATACCATCCATCAAACACATAGTTTGTGTTCGGAAGAGCCGACAATGTGACACTCCCACCCGGCTTGACATGGCCTCCGCCGGTAATACGACCGCCAACATCGGGATCTGCCTTGGTGCGAACAGTATAACCGTCAACCTGTATCTGGACCTGAGCGGAATCATTTTTCGAACTGTCAGCCACACTTGTGGCGGTAACCGTCAGGTTAGAGCGTGTCTCATCGGGAGCTACGGTGAGTTCTCCGTCAGCGCTTATGCTTGAGGTTGTCCCCCCGGTCAGAGTCCACCGTACCGAATGATCAAATTGTCCCGTACCTTCCACATCGGCTGAAAAATCCCAAGTCGAGCCTTTTGCGACAACAACATGCGAAGGAGATACCTGAACCGATGTGACTCCCGCCCCGGGTACAACAGTACCTCTTGCCTGCACGGCAACCGCTTTTGAAAATGAGGGATCGGATTTGGCACCGAACAGAAAACAGGCACTATAGTCTCCTGCCGGCAGGTCGGATCTCATGGAAATGCTCACTTTTCCACTGTCTCCCGCTTCATAATGGACCATGTCGCCTTTGATCGTAAGTGAAAAAGCACCGTCCGGATCACTGTTCTTCGTTGTCAACAGATCGAATGACGTTGCACCCGTATTGGTCACATACAGATCGATATAATCTCTTGACTGGCCTACCGGGGCTGAGCCGAAATTCACTCCCGGAATCTGCGCTCCGTTCATGGTGACGATGAGTGAATAATCGTTGGCTGCTTCTTGCGCAGCTTTCTTAGCCGCATCCTCGGCTGCCTTCCTTGCTGCCTCTGCTTCCTCTTCTGCCTTTCTTGCAGCCTCTTCAGCAGCCGGATCTACGACCGGTGTCGGATCCGGATCCGGGTTGGGATCGGGATCAGGGTCCGGATCGGGATCGGGGATTTCCGTAGGATCGGGATCCGGGTCGGGATCGGGTACTTCGGTCACCACCGGTGTCGGATCATCCCCACCGTCGTCGCCCTCGTCCGAGTATTCTTCGCTTGCGCGTACTACCATGGTGATGCCCGCGATATCCGAAGCGAAGATCGTTATCGAAAGCAGCATTACCATGATAAGTGAGATCGTTTTCTTCATGTTATTCTCCTTATCACATATGGGGTTTATTTTGTCTCGGGGAATAATATAAAAAGATGCGTCACTAAAATGTCACATATGGCCCCCCTTGTTTATACTCCTAAACAATAGGCTACCATATATTGCGGTCAATGTCAAAGAAAAGCACAAAAACACCGGGCTATTTTGCCCGGTGCAGAAGTTCGTGTTCGCGTCCCGCTATGATGTCCTCCCATATACGGTCTATGAGCGGATTCTCGTCGGTATAGCGGATGCTCGATAGCTGATCGACCTGATATATACCGTTCATTCTCGCGGATCTTGTCTGCGGTCCCATAGGTACGGGCTGTCCGCCTCCGAGTATGCACCCGCGTCTGCATGCCATCACTTCGACAAAATCGTATTGTGCCTTTCCGGCTTTGATATCGTCAAGAAGGTTTGCCGCATTTTTAAGTCCGTGAACGACCGCGATCCTGACATCGCGATCTCCCAAGGTCACCGTGGCCTCCTTGAATCCCTGCTTGCCGCGGATACCCGAATATTTGATATTCTCGATCGTTGTATGATCTTTATCGTCCGCAAGATGCCTGAGCACCGCTTCGGTCACACCACCGGTGATACCGAATATCGAGGCACCGCCGGAAGCCATGGAAAACGGCATGTCACACGCCTCGGAATCAAGTGTCTCGAATTTGATTCCGACCTGCTTGATCATCCGGATGATCTCCTGGGTTGTGATAACGATATCCGTATCCTGACGGCCGTCCGTGTGGTTATCGGGGCGGAGTATCTCGTCCTTCTTGGCCGTACAGGGCATTATCGCAACGATGTATGTTGTCTTGCCTTCCTCTTTATCCTGCTTTGCGAAATATTCCTTTATGACCGGAGAGAACATTCCCATCGGAGAGCGGCACGTGCTGACGTTATCCGCAAACTCCGGATACTTGTTCTCGCAGAACTTCACCCATCCCGGACAGCATGATGTGAACATCGGAAGCTTTCCTCCGGATTTGAGTCTTTCGGCGAATTCCTTCGACTCTTCTATTACAGTAAGATCCGCACCGAAGTTCGTATCGTACACTTCGTCGAATCCCATGATCCTGAGTGCCTTGACAAGCTTTCCCATCGCATTTTCGCCCTTGGGCAGGTTGAACTTGTCACCTACGGCTACCCTGACGGCCGGCGCGATCTGCGCCACAACGCGCACGTTGGGATTTTCTATAGCATCCCAAACTTCCGTAACGTTCGTCCTTACAGATATCGCCGCGGTCGGACATACTACCGCACACTGTCCGCAGCCCACGCAGTCGGTATCGCTGAGATTTTTGCCGAAGGCGGGAGTGATCTGCATATTGGAGCCCCTGTGGGCAAAATCGATCGCTCCGATTCCCTGATTTTCCGAACAGGTCCTAACACAGTCTCCGCAGAGTATGCACTTGTTCGGGTCCCTGACGATACAGTTGCTGCTCATATCGATCGGGAGCGATTCCTTCTTGTTGAGGAACCTTACCGCATGCACGCCGACGCGGTACGCAAGGCTCTGCAGTTCGCACATTCCGTTCTTCGTACACGTTGTACAATCCCTGCAATGCGACGACAGAAGCAGCTCGATGATAAGCTTTCTGTACTGCTGGAGCTTCTTGGTGTTCGTATGGATCACCATTCCGGGACGCGGCTGTTCGGAGCATGATGCGAACATCTTGCCCCTCTCGTCCTCCACCATGCACATCCTGCACGCACCGTAGATCGACAGATCCGAGTGGTAACAGAACGTGGGGATGTCTATCCCGGCTTTTCTGATAAGAGAGAGTATATTCTTCTCGTCTTCTATCGGCACCTTGATGCCGTCAATAGTCATATAATCCATTTAGATCCTCCTGACACTTCATAAGATCCGTGACATTTAGCTGCCCTAACCCCGGGATATCGCCGAGAACGGGCAGTTGTCGGCACATGCGCCGCATTTGATACACTTGCTCTGGTCTATCGTGTACGGACTCTTCAGTTCGCCCGTGATCGCACCTACGGGACAGTTTCTCGCACACTTGCTGCAGCCCTTGCAAAGAGCCGGATCGATCGTATAGCTTGAAAGCGCCTTGCACGTACCGGTACGGCACTTCCTGTCGCGTACGTGCTCCTCATACTCGTCCCTGAACACGCGGAGTGTAGAGAGTACGGGAAGAGCCGCCGATTTTCCGAGTCCGCAAAGAGCGGTATCCGTTATCGCCTTTCCGAGTTCCTCGAGAAGATCGAGCTGCTCCGGTGTTCCGCGACCGTTAACTATATCTTCAAGTATCTCAAGCATTCTCATCGTACCTTCACGGCACGGAACGCATTTTCCGCATGATTCGTTCTGCGTGAAGTTCATGAAGAATCTTGCGACCTCTACCATACACGTATCCTCGTCCATGATAACGAGTCCGCCCGATCCTATCATCGCGCCTCTTTCCTTGAGCGAGTCGAAATCAAGCGGCACATCAAGATCCGCAGATATCAGACACCCTCCCGACGGTCCTCCGATCTGAACGGCCTTGAACTCCTTGCCGCCCTTGATCCCTCCGCCGATATCGTAGATTATCTCGCGAAGGGTCGTACCCATCGGTACTTCTATAAGACCGGTGTTGTTGATGCTTCCGGTCACGGCGAATGCTTTCGTTCCGGGGCTCTTCTCGGTTCCGATCGAATGATACCAGTCGGATCCGTTCATGATTATCATCGGAACGTTTGCATATGTTTCAACGTTATTAAGTACGGTCGGCTTGCCGAATAGACCCTGTTCCACCGTACGGGGCGGCTTGGTCCTGGGCATTCCCCTCTCGCCTTCGATCGACGCGGTAAGCGCACTTCCCTCGCCGCACACGAACGCTCCGGCTCCCTTGTTGATATGAAGCCTGAACGAAAATCCCGAGCCGAGTATATCGTCACCGATCAGCCCCGCCTCTTCGGCCTGGGCGATCGCGATCTTCAGTCTCGATACCGCGAGCGGATACTCGGCACGCACGTATATGTAACCTTCGTGGGCACCGACGGCATACGCCGCGATGAGCATACCTTCTATCATCTTGTGAGGGTCGCCTTCCATGACCGAACGGTCCATGAAAGCACCCGGGTCTCCTTCGTCACCGTTGCAGACGATATATCTGACCTTCTCTTCCTGTCTTGCGACCTGCTTCCATTTATAGCCTGTCTGGAATCCGCCGCCTCCGCGTCCGCGAAGGTTTGAGTCATATATAACGTTTATGACCGATTCGGGCGTCATCTCAAAGAGCGCCTTTTCAAGAGCCTTGTATCCGTCAAGCGCAAGGGATTCCTCTATATGCTCCGCTCCTATATGTCCGCAGTTTTTGAGGACGAGACGCATCTGCTTGGCATAAAAAGGAATATCTTCCTGCGCGGGATACGTAACCCCGTTCATCGCATACAGAAGCCTTTCGACCGGCTTGCCGCCGAGAATGGTCGTGTTGTATATTTCCTCGCAGTCCTCGGGTTTAACCTTTATGTACAGATAGTTATACGGCTCTATTCGTACGAGCGGTCCCATCTCACAGAAACCGTGGCATCCGCTCTTTTGTATGTCCGTATCCGCATGTGCCGCCTCGGGTCCGAACACGATCTCGGCATCCGGCGATGTTCCGCACAGTTCGCACATCTTCTCATATATCTTCTGCGATCCGCCGGCAAGGCATCCGGTTCCGGCACATATGAGAATGCGGCACTTAATGCCCGCTATACGGTCTTCGGACTGTTTTCTTATACTTGCAAGATCTTCTCGTGATGATAACCTGTTCATGCTTCATCCTCCCTGATCTTCTTAATCGTCTCGGTAACCTTATCGGGTGTCATCGCGGGATGCACTTCGTCATTTACCGTCATTACGGGTGCGAGTCCGCACGCTCCCAGACACGATACGGTCTCGACCGTGAACATCATGTCATCCGTGGTGTGCTTCTCATCCGACAATCCGAGCTCTTTGTACAGCCTCTCCAGTATAAGAGTTCCCTTTCTGACATGACATGCCGTGCCGTCACACACTTTGATCACGTATTTGCCCTTTTGATCAAACGAAAAGTTCTCATAAAAGGTTGCGACGGAGTACGCCTTCGCTTCCGTGATACCTATGTTCTTAGCGACATAAGTCAGTATCTCGGGCGGAATATAACGGTACACCGCCTGAATATCCTGCATTATCGGAATAAGGGATTCTTTTCCTTTTCCATGGGCGGCTATGATCTCATCCGCCTTTTCGTAATATGATCTGTCCAGCATATATCCTCCCTGTTTTAGCAACGGACCGGTCCGGTCCTTTAAGAAGCATTATAGCACATACAGTCTCTATGACATCTTTATCTTATCCTTCGAAATATACCTGATAAGAGTCTGTTCCAGTTCCGCGCTCTTGACAGGTTTTGACAGATAATCGTCAAAGCCTGCCCCGATGTATTTTTCCTTTGAACCTATGATCGCATCGGCAGTCATGCATATGACGGGGGTATCGGGATTGGCCCCGCCCTGCTGTGTGCGTATGTTTTTAAACGTCTCGGTTCCGTCCATATTCGGCATACGCTGATCCATAAGGATCACATCGTATTTTTTCTGCATCGTAAGTTCCAGTGCCTTGGCACCGCTGTCCGCCGTATCGATCACAAGACCGGTATCCCGCAGAAGTGCCTTTGCCACACGCAGGTTTACGATGGAATCGTCTACAACCAGTACTGCAGCATCCGAAGCTGTAAATGACACTTTGTAGCGCTTCTTCTTTTTGTCCGGGCTTTCGGTACGACTGCTGAAATTACCGACAGGCTCCACGGATGAAACCTTCTGCGGTATCGTGATCACAAATGTGGATCCTGAACCGTACTCACTGGTAACCTTAATATTTCCGCCCATCATGGCTACCAGCTGATGTGAAATGGCCAGTCCCAGTCCCGTTCCCTCGATCGTGCTGTTATGCTTGAGATCCAGTCTTTCAAACGATCCGAACAGTTTTTCCATGTCTTCAGGACGAATGCCTATACCGGTATCCTTGACCGTTACCGCAAGATTCAGCATTTCCCCTGCCCGAATCTCACTGTCATCCTGTCGGCGAAGGATAAGCTTCACGCTTCCGCTGTCCGTGTATTTGACGGCATTTGCAAGAATATTGGTTATCACCTGTCTTACGCGCACCATGTCGCCGTACAGACTGTCGGGAAGGGTCTCATCAATATCCGTTATGAATTCTAGTCCCTTTTCCTGCGCGCGGAACGCTATCATTCCGGTTATGTCCCTAATGACCGAACTTAAGTTGTATTCCCCTTCCACCAGATCCATCTTGCCTGCCTCGATCTTGGAAAGGTCGAGTATGTCATTGATTATTGACAGGAGGTTGTTTCCCGCGCCCTCGATATTTCCGGAATACATGCCTATATTTTCAAAAGCTTCCGAAACAGCGGGACTCTTTTCCTCCCTGGTATCATTAAACTTCTCACACTCCCTTGTTATCATCTCGTTAAATCCGAGAACCGCATTGATCGGTGTACGTATCTCGTGAGACATGTTCGCAAGGAACTGGGATTTTGCCTCATTTGCATTGTCCGCGATCTGCTTCTGTTTGCGCAGCTCATCCATATACCTGTAATGTTCGCTGTCATCGGAAAGCGAATAAAGCGTTCCTATACGTGTCTCATCCTCAGTAAGCGGATTGATACGGGGTGTGTATATCCTTCCGCCCAGCCTCACGGGCTCGCCCGAATCTATCGACGAGCGAAAATCACTCAGCAGTTTTTGTATTACATCCGACCGTTTGGGATCGTCAAGTTCCGGAAACAGTTTCTGGGCCGGCTTGTTATAATAGTTGACCCGATCTGCGTTATCAACAACTATTATCCCCTCTGAAAGCTCATCCACAACATAGTTCTTGGCAGCCGAAGCCGTATCAAGCATCTTGTATTTGACTATGGCTACGAGCATGAATGCCGTACACACGGCATACCCTACGATCATTACATCGAAAATGCGCGCCAGCTGTACGAGTTTGAAGAAGTATATGACATACGTTACAACAAGCGCAAACACCGAGACCACCATGATCAGATCGCGTTTTTTGACCGTTTCGTTTTTCTCTCGGATATATGCCGAAACGATCAGATATACACACATGATCGCATAGAACAGGTTCAGTCCTGTGTAAACAAAATAGATCGGCCCTCCCGAATGCGGCAGCGTCGGGAAATCTCCGACCATTTTGAATTCCATATGCTTGTAATAAAGGCGGTTGCTCTCAAGGTTGAGAATAAAGAAATAGACGAACATATTAAACATTCCGGCGATTGCTTTGGCAATCGTAGGATAGATTTTACCGCACAGTTTGGCTATGAACAGGGTCATCGACAATCCGACCCACAGGCGTCCGAAATATGCCACTTTCAGAGCCGCAACGTACATATCAAGACCGGTTGAATGAAGGAGCTGGATGTATCCGACATTATACACAAGGTTTGCAACGCAATAGAAAAACAGATACGTATGAAGCATTGTGCGCCACTTCGTCAGCGTAAATACACATACGGCAAACAGCCCGACTATAGTCAGATACAGAATGTATATGACAAACTGATACATTAATAATATTCCTCCACGCATAAAACTAACACAAATCGCGGGTTTTATCAATTCCGGCCGTATGACGCATCTGTGACGCTTTGGGTGCTATAACGTATTCGGAAACAAAGAAAAGGACCCGCAAAAGCGGGAGAAGAAAGAAGGCGAGTTGTTATGATGAACATGGTAGAAGAAGAACTTCTTGAAAAGGTTGCAGGCGGAGATAAAGGCTGGCATCTTCTTCCATATTTTTGCCGCGGGATGGCAGTCCTCTATAATGGCGATGACTGCGAAGTACTAAAAGCAAAACTTACAAGAAAAGGATGGGTTTACGACATCAGGCCTTATTGGTGGATAGAAGACGTCAGAACCGTTTTTTACAATGTTCCGGAAGACCAGCTTAAAGGTGACAGCGACTGAATGAGCATTCACGCTCTTGTCTCTATGAGCGGGCTGCCTTTGCCTTCAAGATAATCACGGGTTATCGTCACACGGCCGATATTGTCATCCTTGGGGATCTCGTACATTATATCAAGCATTATGTCCTCGATTATCGCGCGAAGCGCCCTGGCACCGGTCTCCTTCTCCTGAGCCTTTTGGGCAATGGATAAAAGAGCATCGTCGGCAAATACGAGATCAACCTCGTCCATTGACAGAAGTTTCTGATACTGCTTGATTATCGCGTTTTTAGGCTCTTTCAGTATGGCAACGAGCATCTCGTCAGACAGCCCCTGCATCGTACATATGACCGGAAGTCTTCCGACGAACTCCGGTATCATACCGAACTTCTTGACATCCTCGACGGTAACTTCCTCGAGGATGTCTTTTCGTTTATCAAGCGTATCCTTAAGTTCCGCGTTAAAACCTATTGAAGTCTGCTTTCTAAGGCGCTGCTTTATAATCTCGTCAAGTTCGGGAAAAGCGCCGCCGCATATGAACAGTATGTTTCTCGTATCCACGGTGGCAAGAGGGACCATGGCGTTCTTGGAATTGGCCCCGACCGGCACCTCGACCTCGGCACCCTCCAGGAGTTTGAGCATTCCCTGCTGAACACTCTCTCCGGAAACATCTCTTGAATGCGAATTCTTTTTCTTGGCGATCTTGTCTATCTCATCTATGAATATTATGCCTGTTTCGGCCTTTTCAACATCGTTGTCCGCAGCCGCGAGAAGCTTTGATACGACGCTCTCTATGTCATCGCCGATATAACCGGCTTCCGTCAGGCTCGTGGCATCCGTTATGGCAAGCGGTACATCGAGAAGTTTTGCCAGCGTCTTTACAAGATATGTCTTACCGCAGCCCGTCGGACCGATCAGAAGGACATTTGATTTTTCTATCTCAACATCCCTCAGGCGTTCCTCGAATTCCTCAGGCTTCATACCTTCCGAGGCGACGCGTTTGTAATGGTTGTAAACCGCAACGCTCATCACCTTCTTGGCATTCTCCTGGCCCACGACATATTCATCGAGAAGTTCCTTTATCTTATGGGGAAGCGGAATGTTCTTTATATCGATCACCGGAGCTTCCTTCTTCTCGTCCTTATCCTTCTTCTTTGCAGCCGGACTGCCGAACATCATGTTCTGCAGATCCGCCATGGACAAAAAACCGACATGAGGCAGACCGTATCCACCTGCAAATCTCACGTTGCGGCCCTTTTCCGTCTCATTGTCGCCTTCCTCCGGCTTCTCTTTCCCGGGATCTGCCGGATCCTCCGTTGAAGTTTCTTCGGAGACCGGTTCCTGAACCTTGGGAGTCTCAGGCTTGGCCGGATTGACCATGTTCCCGAAAAAAGGACCCCATGCAGACACGTTGTCCGAGTTCCTTGTGAGGTTTGTAAGCTGCTCGGCAAGCTTCATCGCATTGGAAAGACATCCCGGGCATACTCTGATCCCTTCTGAGATCGGCGTAAGCGTGCCGGCATCTTCCTCGCTCCTGCCGCACAGGCTGCAGTATTTTTTGATATCACTCATTGTGTTAGCTCCAGTGTTTATGAAAATAGTTCGGATTTGAAGTGCATTTTAATATTTGCCTTCTGGACAGTTTTTCGTATTTCTTGCCGAGTTTGTATCCGGCAAGCCTGAAAGCGCTCTGCACGGCAAATCCTATGAAATAAGCCGGCTTTCCGGCTTTTTTGAAGTAACCGAAAGCCTCTTTGACATAAGTCTTTCCTTCGGATTCAGAGGAAACATCCGCGAACACCTCGGGATGCATCGCCTGGGAGACCGCAAGGTCGAAGTTCCGGTGAAACTGCTGCATATTCGTGTAGTTATGGGAATGGTACACGAGCGCATCCGCCGCATATGCGATACGGTAGCCGTTTTCTATAAGCGTATGCGCAAACACCATATCCTCGTTGAATATCATATCCTTCGGGAACTTTCCGAGCCTCTCGAACACTTCCCTGTGGTACATGGCACATGCATTGGAACAAAAATACGTCTTGATCCCGAGCCTTTCCTTGTCCTCTTCCGATTTGACAAAGGATGTGGCGGGATAATTGAACGATCTGGAGAATCTCTCGCCGAGAGAGGCGTCATCGTTTGCAAGCTGCCTTGCGTAAACAGCCGCAACACCGCTCTGCCCGAAAGCCTTCAGCATGTTCTCGATCATCTTATCGTTTGCGGGAAGCGCATCCTGCGTCATAAACAGAAGATAATCGGCTGTGCTTCCTGCCGCACCGGCATTTCGCGTGGCACCGTGATCGAACTCCCTTGCTGACACGTTCCTGACTTCAAAGAACTTTCCCGTTGTATCATAGCTCTTGCCCCGGAGCAGATTCTCGATATACTTCTGCTCCGTATTTATCAGTACGATCCTGTTCGGCACCACGGTCTGGTCGCGCAGGCGCTTAATGATCGTAAACAGTCGCTCATCAGGTTTGTAGGTGGGGATTATGATATCTACAGTCATGGTCTAATACGCGTTTTTATTGATAAATCCGATAAATACCGTCAGTATTATTATCTTTATGTCGAATTCGAGCGTCCAGTTCTCAATATAGTATAAGTCGTGCTCGATCCTCTTCTCGATCGACGTGTCGCCGCGCAGTCCGTTGATCTGCGCCCAGCCGGTAAGTCCCGGACGGACCTGATGCTTGATCATGTAACGGGGGATCTCCTCCCTGAATTTCTCGACAAACTGCGGTCTCTCGGGACGTGGACCTACAAGCGACATCTGGCCGACGAATATGTTAAAAAGCTGCGGAAGTTCGTCAAGACTCGTTCTTCTTAAGAACTTACCGACCTTCGTGACTCTCGGATCGTCCTTCGTTGTCCAGCCTTTGGCTTCTTCGCTTTCCGTCTGCTCGATCATTGTACGGAATTTATACATCTGAAACGGTTTGTTATGAAGCCCTACACGTTCCTGAGCGAAGATCACGGGACCCTTGCTCGTTGCTTTTATGAGTATTGCCGACACGATCATTATCGGGGATGCAATGATTATCCCGAATACGGATCCGACGATGTCCACAAGACGCTTTACGATGTTATTGAGCGTATTGTTGAGCGGAACACGGCGGATATTTACGACAGGAAGCCCCTGGATATCCTCGGTATAAGGACGGTTCGGGATGATACCTGCGTAATCGGGTATGAACTTCGTATGAACACCTGATTTTTCACACTGATTAACGATCTCCTTCAGTCTTCCGTACTGCCCCAGCGGAAGGGTGATCGTGATCTCATCGAGCTTATTCTCGGGAAGGATCAGCGGAAGGTTGTCTATCGTACCGAGTACCTTGATCCCTTTGTAATCCGTTCCCCTCTCGACATTATCGTCAAGTATTCCGCGGATAACGTATCCCCACTGCGGGTTAAGGAGTATCTTGTCTATGTAGCTTGTTGCCGAACCCGAATAACCGACAAGCAGTACGTACTTGATGTTGTATCCCTTTTTCCACCAGAACATCATAAGCGCACGCATCATGTTACGCACGGCGGTCTCAAGGCAGATGCACACACCCCAGAATATGAAGATCATCTGTCTGGAAAAATCGGGTTGGTTTATCAGATAGAGAACGACCATGAATATGACCGCACCGAGAGTATTGGCCTTGATAACGTTGAGCAGCTCTCTCTTACGGCCTGATGCACGCCTTGTGTTGTACAGGTCCATCTTGAAGTAAAGGGCAAGATAGCCGGGCACGAGAAAATAGAGCGCGGTCATATACGTCCGGACACTTAATCCCTCGTCATACAAAAGCAGTCCGCTCTCAAATTTCAGATAGTAGGCGAACAGATAACTTGCCGCTATAACAAATGCATCGATCACCAGCGTCAGCCGGTTGATCAGTCGCTGATTATCCCTGATCATGATATCCTCACTGTATCTTCTTAATCATCCGAAAATGCGTCTTAACATATTAAACCACAATTCAAGCTGTATTCTGCAATAATTCTTTATGAATCTGCGATCGAACGGGTATTTCCGACCCGCCACACACATAAGATATCCTCTCTTCATGCCGGAAAGATACTCTCTTCCGAACCCTTTACATATAAAGAACAAAGCCTTTATGCCGAATCCTATGAGAAAGAACGGCAGATTGATCAATATCTGCAGGGCGGGCATATTCTTGTAAATGACATACCAGCTGTTCCTTGCCGCAAGCCTTACCTTGAACGGATTGTATCTTGATCCGGTTGCCGCCGATCCTGCATGATATACAACGGCTTTTGGCGTATACCGGTTCTTGTACCCCATTATCCTTGCCCTGTATCCGACATCGACGTCTTCAAGGTACGAAAAATGAAGCTCGTCAAAATACCCTATCTGTTCAAAAAGGTCCTTTCTGTATATGGCAGCTCCGCCGCACGCCGAGAAGATGACCGCTTCCTTGTCGTATCTGCTGCTTTTTGCGTCTTTTCCGAGCGAAAACGCCCATCCGAGCGCGCAATAGAGATCTCCAGCGGAGTCGATCCTGTCGGGGTTGTTCATCTGGAGCATCTTTGACGCTACCGAAAACGTATCTTCATATTTATCTATAGCTTTATAAAGCTCTTCAACGAATGTCGGCTCAGCCTTTGTATCGTTATTTAAGAGTATGAGATATTTTGTCTTTGTCGCAGCGATACCTTCGTTAACGGCACGGCAGAAGCCGAAATTCTGCTCAAGTTCGATAAGCCTGATATCTTCACGCTTTTTGATCATATCAAGCGACCCGTCCGTTGACGCATTATCGACAACGATAATGTCCGGACGCACAGTCTGTGCCGCAAGCGAATCAAGACAGGCTTCAATATAGTCTTTGCCGTTGTAATTCGGTATTACTACTGTAACTTCTCTCATTTGCTCTTTCTTTTAAATACAGCCTTCGGAAGATAGTATATATCAAAACCGTCCCGCAAGGTAAGCTGGGGTGACAGTGACTTTATGGCATCACATCTTATAAGTACGCAGTCAGGCGAAAAACCGCCGACAAGCTGATCAAGATCGGCTCTGTGCATATAACCGGAAAAATGGCGGTACAGGCCTTCAAATCTGGGTTTTAGATTTCCGCTTTCGTCAACATCAAATCCGGCACTCTCAACCTTTCCCCTGCCCCCGAGTATCTTCCCCGTGACGGCACCGACATGGTCAAGGTTCATGCATGACATCATATCGGCTACATGATCATCGTCAAGCGGCTTAAGCTCCGGAGAGAGTATCATAACAAAATCACAGGCGGACAAAGTCCCGGAACCCTTTCTCTTATCAAGTTCTTCGGGTGTTATATAATCCACACTCCTGTGAAGCTTGGGATATTTTAACCTGAAAAATCCGAGATGAGAGCTGTCCGTAACTTCGACATCAAGCCCCGCTCTTTTAAAATGATCTCTTACCGCACGCTTCCCGGCTTCATAAGCATACAGTTTGGCATCCGGATTTTCGGCGGTCGAGCCGGATGTGCTTCTCCAATGGTACAAAACCTTCGGTACATGCACGATCTGCTCTGCCTTTATCCCTTCGAAGCAGCGCAGGATAAGATCATGATCCTGTGCGCCGTCATACTGACTGTCAAATGCGCCGACACTTTTGACAAGTCCCGTATCCGCGACAAAAAGGTGGCAGACATAATTATTGGTAGATAAAAGTACCGGATCGGGTCCGGGCTTTTTGTGAAGATCGAAATATCTGCCCCCGTCCGCGCTGACCTTATCCTCATCGGAATAGGCCGCCATGACACGCATGTATTTTCCGGCATCTTTAAGCTCGTGCTCACGCTCTTCGATCGCGCTCATCATATCAAACAGTGCCGTGCTGACCAAAATGTCGTCGTGATCGAGTAGTGCGACATAATCGCCTTTTGCATGGTTTAATGCTTCATTCGAATTAGAAGAGATACCCCGGTTTTCAGTCACCCTGACATAAACGACGTTATCCTTTGTATCGGTGAATACGTCCCTGACAATGCTCCTTCTTGAATCATCGGGGCTGGCATCGGCAAGTATCAGCTCCCAGTTACCGTATGTCTGAGCGGCAACGCTTTCAAGCATCTCTTTAAAGACCTTCTCATCCGTGTTGTAAACAGGTACAAGGATACTAAACCTGTACGGCTGCTCAAATACATGTGCTCTTTGCTCTTCCAGGACGGACTCGTCCACGCGCCCGGGCACATAATCCGCCTGTGTACGATCGGTAACCAGGCGCTCACAGACCTTGATCGCGGTCTGCGACAGTCCGTTTCTGCGAAAATATCCTATTCCTCTTTTGAAATAGTTTCTGCCCACTTAGATCTTCTTTTCCTCGAATGCTTTAAGCTCCTCCGGTGTGCCTAAAACATGCACGTCCGTGTCGCGTATGATCGATATCCCTACTTTCATCCCCTTTGATATCATATGGTTATATAAGGGAGCAACGTACTTTTCGCCCTTTTCCATATTGGCGCCGGCTCCGTAATACTCTTTGTACATCTGCTCGTACAACGCACACGACGAAAACCAGTAGGCACCTATCGTGCAGTTGTCGGATATACGCTGTTTTTCCCGCACTTCGGTTGCCATGCCGTTATCATCAATGGCAACAAAGCTCCAGTGATCTCCGTCAGCCTTAAAACACGGGATAAAACCATCCCCCTCAAAGTACACCATCAAATCCTTTCTTATCGAGTTTGGCTTCACATACGTGTCTATGTTATAGATCAACAGCTGATCATCCTTATCCCAGTATGGCGCGGCAAGCATTGCCGTTGTTGCCTGTCCGTCGGTCAACTCGTCTATCTCGATGATATGCATGTTTTCCGGATAGTCTCCGAATACCTCGGCAGCTTCTGCTTTTATTAATTCAGATGTGTTATCTTCCTTCCTTACGATGAAATATAACTCTGTGTAAGGGGACGCGAAATCCGCAAGACTGGACATCGACCAGAAGAACAGGGTATTCCCGTGCGCTTTTATCTCATATTTAGGCATGTCATAGCCGGCATTTCGAAACCTTGTTCCGAGTCCTGCCATCGTGATGACTATCTGCATCTGTCTCTCCTTACGATCTCATCGAGTTCTTCCACGCTCTTTGATATAAACTCCGACGGGCGCACGGTCCTGTCATCAACGTAGAAACCGTGATGTCCCGGCCATGGTTTCCCGTATATTATCTCATCATACGGTATTTCCCACTTATCAAGCCATTCAAGCAGTGTTTTTGCCGTGTTGGCATTGATAAGCCCGATGTTCCCGTCGTATGTGTTCATGTTCCTGCTTGTCAGCAGCACGATCTTTGCTCCGCCCGCCTTGTATTCGCGGATCTTGTCGACCATTTCGGGAAATGGGACTATGTCCTCATATCTCTCGTCCGGCTTTTTGATCGGGCAGATCGTACCGTCAACATCAAATACAAAAGTCAGTTCTTCGTACATTCTATCTCTCCAGACTGTCCATTATAGCTATCGCATTTAATATGAAACCGAATACTTTGTTCGGTCTGTCCATGTGAAACGGCAGCATCGACAAAAACAGCGATGTCTCATAAAGCCTTACAAGCCTGAAATCGATACCTGCCTCTTCAAGACTCTCCCTGAACAGGCGGACATACTCCCTGTTGTCGGCATCGACCGTAACCCGGGCTTTCAGATCTTCATCAAGGCTGATCTCATACAGCCCGCTGTTGAAAAAGTCATAGTGACCGCATATCGAGTGCGAAAGCTTGGCTATATCGTAGTAAGGATCCATGTACAGCTCTTCCGTGGTCATGGCTCCCTTTGGATCTATCAGGATCACAAGCTGATCCGGATTCGAGTACAAAATGTTTGAAAAGCACATATCCCCGTGACTGATCGTCTTAACATGGTCAAAAACGGTCTTTTCACGGAAACTGTCATACAGATTGACATACCTTCTGACTATCTCATCTATATCCTTGTACTGCGTGCAGCTGCTTATCTGCGCTGCAACGGCATCGTATCCTTCCATCTCCTTAAGCTGGGTCGTCCGCTCATATACTTTTGATACATACAGACGTTTTGCGGCCGCTTCATATTCCATGGCAGTAACTTCCGCGCTTTGGCGGTGCGCCAGAAACCAGAACAGATGTCTTAAAATGTCTTTGAACTCATCAGGTGATATGGATCCGTGCACATATCTGATCGCCAGATCGGTCATATGATAGCGCTGCATCCTGTAGCTTGCCTTACCGTTTTCTTCCCTGTAGTCATATGTCCTGACAAACCACTGCTTCATGTCATCGGGCAAAAGCGAATAGAACGTATATTCCGCCTTGATCTTATCTATCTTGTCGGAAGACTTGACTACCGAGTACTCATCACCCGACAGGGAATTAAAGAATCTGGCATCAAATCCCCCCGTAATGAAAGACCTGAAATTGTTCACGTCAGACAGGTCGGTAAAAGCATCGCTGACGATCTCGGTATACGTTTCAAGGTCACCTAAAGTGGCTGAAAGGAACGCCTCACCGTCCTTAAAGATAACGCACGCTATTCTATTTGCGTGTGTTATTTTATAGTTCTCGTGTGCATACCCCGCTTTGTATACAATCGTCTCCAAATCCTTTATATTGGCTATTCCGAAGTCGGAGTAATATAGTATAACAGGTGTATTTTTAATGTCCTGTATCTCTGTTTTGTCTGCTTCATAAAAGCCCGAGACCTGAGGGATGGTCGCAAAGGCAGCCGCCACTCTTTCCTTGAGTGTCTGCCTTTTGTATATGGTCTGACCGAAACTCTTGTTTCCGGTTATACCCGCTATCTCCCTTCCGGGTTTTCTTGTGTCGTCATAGACAACGGCAACGCTTCTTGTCATTTTTCTGTTCCTTTAACAGTTCTGCGTTTTATCAGATATCTTATCGTAAATACAACCGTAAGGACCGCTATGACCGCGGCACTCGAGAGTGTATACAATCTGCTCAGCTCGTATCCGCCGCCCGAGACTATCGATTCGATATATGCGCCGAAATCGGCCACGGTAAACGCTTTTGAGCAAATTTTCGAGAAACCTGCCAGGACGGCTATCTCAAGTATCCATGCCGCGAGCGAGAAAAGGAGCAATATCCCGTATCGCCCTGTGACAAGTTCCTTTGTGTACTCATACCATCCGTCAACACTCTCAAGAGCCGAAAGCGCTACCATCGATCTCTTTGACGTCCTTTGAGTGATGATATACCTGTTAAGAAAGGTATATGACGACGGAAATACAATATATGTCATAAGCACGACTGCCAGGAAGACTGTGAGCATGATCGTCGGCAGCGTGACTTTATGCGATATAAACAGCTGATACGGCAGCAGGATCAGCACGAGAGCCATCGTATCAAAGAACCTGTCGATCAATACCGAAAAAAATCCCGTCCGGAATCCCCCGGAGATCCTGTAAAATACGGCTATCCGGTACAATTCCCCCAGTTTATACGGAACTATAAGATTTACGAGCGTCGTGCGAAGGTATGCCGGAACAAATCCGTCAAATGATACCTTCCGGTCCATCACGATCAGGTACATCCTCATCATCTTGATAAGATGTACTCCCAGAAATCCTATAAGACTAAGCGCCCCGACAAGAAAGATCATATCGGATCCGCCTCATATTTTTCTATCGGCTTATCCCTGTATTCCGATGTTATAACGCTCGGATCGAGATAATAATCCCACAGCATGCCAAGGACCTTTTTGGCCTGGCTTGCCATTTTGACGTTCGAGACCTGATCGTCCTCCCGCCAGCTTATCGGATAGAACTTTATATCGTGTCCGTAATACTCGGCAGCCATGATCATCAGATAGTTGAACATCAGGTTGTCGGGAAACTTCTCATAAAAACGGGATTCGAGCATCTTTGTGCTGTACATGTTAAGCCCCGAGCCAAGATCGTATATCCTTTGGCCTGTCACAAACGCGAACAGGAAATCATACACGATATTCCCGAACGTTCTGAATGCCGAATACCCTTCAATCTTGGAACCGGGCATGAACCTGGCCCCGAGTATGCAGTCGTGCTTCCTGTAATATCCTTTTCCGATCACGGGCAGAAAATCGGATATCCGGCCCTGATCATCACCGTGAAGCACTATCACATAGTCATATCCGTGCTCCATAGCGTAGGAAAAGGCGACTTTGTGCGAGCCTCCCAGCCCGTAATTCTCCCTGTTCCTAAGAAGCGTTATCGGAAGAGTCGGATGTGAGTGCATAAAATCCAAAACCGCCGCTTCGGTATTGTCGGTGCTTCGGTTATTTACGACTATGACCTTGTTTATAAGGGCCATTATGCCGGGATTGAGCTGTCCGAGCACGCGGACGATCTGTTTTTCGCAGTTATACGCGGGTATGAACAGCAATATCTTGTCATTTCTCATCTATCCGTCCTCCTTTTGGGAACTAATACGTCTCGTCGATATTAAGCGATGCAAGATCCAGAGGCTCTTCCTTAGCGTCCGAAGCCGGATCCGAGCCTTCCGGAACTATATATTCCCCGGTCCTGTAGTCGTAAACGGTCATCTCGACACCTGTCTTCTCATAGTATGCGACCGCCTGCGCAGACCTGATACCGACAAGATTGAGAACATGCTGGTTGTAATGGAACATGTCACGCATGTATTCGGTACTCACACCTGTAAGTATAGTTGTCGCTATCGCATAATATCCGCTTTCGGCACATATCTTCTTCTGCATGTCGATTATCGGAAGGAATATATCCTTATAATCTATAGTCCTTCCCGGATTTATTATAAACACCTTCTGCAATCCGCCTATAAAAAGCGGTCTCATGATATCATCGAGCGCTGTCCTGTATACTTCGGGATCGGTCCTTTCCATACCGTCGGACTCTCCGTGAAGCCAGAGCGCGTATCTGTGTCCGATGTTGTATCCATTGTCCGTAAGGTATTTTACCGCCTTGTTGTATCTGTTCTTTACATCCTCTACTGCTCCCTTTGTCTTCCACAGATCCGTATCAGTAGCCCCCATCGATATCGACACGGCTATGACGCGTCTGCCTGTCAGTTTGTGATATTCGTTGACAAACGATGATACAAGGGATCCTTTTTTTGCTCCGGGATACTCATGAAGGCCCGAAGGATCGTTTTCATTAATGCCGAAAGGTTCCGTGATCGGATACAGAGTTGACGGATCGGAGATCGCCCTGAACTCCATTCCGGCTTCTTCCGAAACCTTCGGAGCAAGTGATGCATCTCCCGCAGCCCCCGACATGTTGGACTGACCCATAAAAAGGATAAGATCCACGTCCTTGTCGTTTGCAGAAGGCTCCGGAGTCGGTTCACTCTCCGTCTTTTCCGGCTCGCTCGTCTGTCCCGAAAAAGTGTCCCCGTATCCTTCGGTATAGTCATCTTCCCCGGGATTCTCGGCAACGGTCTCTTCTGCCGGTTCCGAGACAGCCTGCGTCGGAGTACTCTTTGTCTCTGCCGGCTCGGTATTTACTGCGTTACTCTCGTTACAGCCGCATAATATAACGGATGTCGCGATCACAACAGCTGCTTTTATCAGATTTTTAACATGTTTTCTCTTGATCATCATTTCTTTTCAAGCGTCATCTTTCTGGAGATAAAGTTATAAACCATGACAACTCCGGTCGCGAACATCTTGACAACCGCGGTTATGACCTTGGGGTCCGATACGATTGCCGGAACACTCTCGCCTATCATCGCAACAAGTGCGGTATATGCATGTACACCGAAGTACATTATAAGCGAATTGATCCCAAGTCCGATAAGCGACAGGATCGCAAATATGATAAACTCCTTCCTTCGGTCCATATCATCTTTTCTCTCGAACACAAACTTCATGCTCATAAAGTAATTGAACACGAGAGAGATACAGAATCCGAAGACACCACCGACCGTCGCCGCAATTGCAACATCCATTCCGACGCCGCGGCAGATCGCCGACACGATCATCGTTATCACAAAGTCGATAACGAACGACAGTCCCCCGACCACACCGAATTTCATGATCTGGGCTATCAGCTTTTTACGCTTTTCTCCTTTTGTAATTTCATTATCTTCCATTTTTTGCTCCGGTTTTATTTATTCCGGCAATGCATATCCACGCGATCGCCAGTGTAAAAGCATAGTAAAAAATACCCGTCGCCACCTTTGAGACGGTATTCTCGTTAAATACCCTGAGTATGAAGTACACGAAGACCGTAACTACCCAGTAAAGAGCCGTATACAGTCCCTTCCGGGATGCGAAGATCTCTTTATCCGCACCATCTTCGGTTATAAACGGTGCGCATGCCGCCGATAACACAAAGAAATCGTATGTCCTGTGATACGTAAGGATCAGAGAGAACAGTATGAGCATCAAAAACAGTATACGCTCATATCCTTCGGGCATACGGATACATATTACGGTAAGCGCGACAGCGATCAAAAACGCCAAAACGTATGACACCTTACCGCCGAAGATCACCCCGAGATCTATACCGCCTTCTGCTCCAAGCTGAGAAGCAACCTTAAGCGGTGCGATAAGCACGTATGCGAAGCTCTTCCCAAGCCACAGTGCCGAAGCCCCTGTAAGTATCACATGAGCGCCCACCGACAGCGCCAGCTCCTTATAGCGCTTCCTGTAGAGAAAATACAGCGCGAGCGGAGCGGTAAGGGTGTATTTGAAATACGATACGAACAGGCAAAAAGCAGCCAGTAAAGTATTTGCGATCTCGCTCCTGCACGGACGTGTTTTCTCGACCCATACTGCCAGCATAAAGAAAAAGAATGCAAACAGCGTATGCTGACCGACCCCGAGCTGATTTCTGTACGGAGTTCCGGCGAGCATGATAAGCATCGCGACCGCAAATCCGTAACCGTCCGCTTTGTCAAAGAACGTATTCTTCAGGAGTGTTATGATTCCTGCCGTAAATATAAGGTTTAGTATAAGCCAGATAACTCTCGCCGTTTCAGGCTCAAACACCGTGATCGGAAAGAGAAGCGCCAAAAGAGACGGAAACTGATTGGCCTCCATCTTCTGCTCCAGGCCCTTATCCGTGAACATCTTATAAAACGACGCAAGTTCTGTATATTCCGATGTTCTGTCAGGATCGTTTGAGAGTTCATACGGGTCAAGGCGCATCGCGAGCGCCTTTGATGCATCCCACTGAAGATCCTGTGAGAAAGCAAGCGCATTCCTTGCCCCCTGATATACGGATACGGCGGCAAGTATCGCCAAAACGGCGATAAATGCCCACCTTACTATCTTATTATCCTTCAAGTGCCTTAACGACTGCATCTTTAAAGCTTTCAAGTTTCTTTCTGGCATCTTCCATATCACGGCCCTTTATTCCCATGTAGAACTTTATCTTGGGCTCTGTTCCGGAAGGTCTTGCACAGCACCAGCTGTCATTTTCGATATCAAAATACAGGACGTTTGACTTGGGAAGTCCCGTTGATGTCACATTGCCCGTTGCGATATCCGTAACCGTGTCGTTCTGGTAATCCCTGAATGCAAGGACTTTCAGGCCGTCGAATTCTTTGGGCGGATTGGCACGGAGTCTGTCCATCATGTCTTTGATCTGCTGAGCTCCGTCGATACCCTTGAGAGTTATCGTATGGATGCCTTCCATGTAGTATCCGAACTGCCTGTATATCTTCTGCATCTGGTCCCATACGGTTATGTCGTTGTACTTACACCATGCGGCAACCTCGCACAGGCACATAACCGCAACGATCGCATCCTTATCCCTTGCGTGCGTTCCGGCAAGGCATCCGTAGCTCTCTTCAAGACCGAATACGTATTCATATTCGTGATTCTGCTCAAAGTACTTGATCTGTTCGCCTATATACTTAAAGCCCGTGAGAACTTCGATAAGCTTCACATCATAAGCCTTTGTTATCGCATCGGCAAGGTTTGTCGTAACGATAGTCTTGATGAGTGCGGCATTTGCGGGAAGTGTGCCCGCTGCCTTTTTCTCACGAAGGATATATTCCGCGATGAGCATTCCCGACATGTTACCGGTGAAAGGGATATACTCGCC
>JAILRJ010000056.1:0-7906 GCA_024698285.1 Lachnospiraceae bacterium
GTTACGATAAATGAAGCCGGCTGGTTAGGCCGGCTCCAAAGGGAGGTTTATTATGAAAAAGTTTTATCAGCTCTTCTCTTTTCTATGCACTCATGATATCAGACGTTCCGTCACAGAAGCGTCACACATGATTAAGTCGGAGGATTCGGAAATTGGAACTATATAACGGAAGACCTGAAAATACGGAGGGAAGACTGCCAAGAGAAGTGCGGACATATGATTTTCTCGATGATCTTGGGATCGAATATCAAAGGACGGATCACGGGAGAGCCGATAACATGGAAGCATGCAACGTTATCGATGCGGTGCTGGGGGTGATCATATGCAAGAACCTGTTTTTGTGCAATAGGCAGAAGACGGATTTCTATCTGTTGATGATGCCCGGAGACAAGAAGTTCAAGACGAAGGAACTGTCATCGCAGATCAATTCGGCAAGACTTTCGTTTGCCGATCCGGAAGATATGCTTAAATTCCTTGATATAGAGCCCGGGGCGGTAAGCATCATGGGTCTGATGAATGACAGGGAACATGCAGTGAAGCTGCTGATAGATGAGGATGTGCTGAAAGATGAATATCTCGGATGTCATCCGTGTGTATGCACCTCCAGTCTTAAGATGAAGACGGCCGATGTTATAAATACATTCCTACCTGCAACGGGACATACATATCAGACGGTACACCTGGTGGGAGAGGATTGAACACCGGGACCGGAAGTTTCGGAAATACATATTGTCACATTCGTGGTTGTTTGGTACAATATTTGCTCAGCCGCATTTTTTAGGATGCCTGGCAGATAATTACCATGGAATCACGCGAACAGAAGAAAAAGAAGATGATAATGATGATAGTGGCCGCAGTGCTTCTCGTTGCGGTTGCGGTCATCATTTTTATTTATTTCAGGTCCCAGATCAGGGCAACAACCATGCGTATTCTTCGCATGGAGGGCGAAGTGTCACTTGAAGACAACGGCGAGAAGAAGACCGCAACGGAGAACCTCCGCCTTAACAGCGGTAATGCGTTGTCGACCGCAACAAAGAGCCTCGTTGCGATAGGTCTCGATGATATGAAGATAGTTACGCTTGATGAACTGAGCCGTGCCGAGTTCAATCAGGAGGGAAGACAGCTCGATCTGGAACTTACGGACGGAAGTCTGTTCTTCGAAGTCCGGAAGCCCCTTGAAGACGATGAGAAGATGGAGATCAGGACCAACACGATGGTCGTCGGCATAAGAGGAACATCCGGCTGGGTATCGGTTGAAGGCGATCATGAGAGTCTTATTGTATGTGACGGTCATGTCCATGTCATAGGAAGAAACCCCAATACAGGCGAGACAAAAGAGATAGAAGTATATGCCGGGCAGAGGATCAGCACATATCTGTATAACGACAGGAGCGTTGACAGTATCATGTTCTATGTCGAAGAAGTGACAGAACGCGACCTGCCTGAATTCCTTCTTGACCGCTTACGCGAAAATCCCGCGCTCCTCGACAAAGTCTGTAAGGAAACAGGTTGGGATAAGCCCTGGATACTCGGTATCGAGATGATCACACCTACACCGGTAGTTGAAGAGACTGATGATACGGATGAAGGTGATCATGATGGAGAAGTAACACCCACACCTACTCCGACAACAACACCGACAGCAAAGAATAATGACGCGGAAAAAGAGCAGGAGGAACTTGAAGAACTGCTGAAGATGATGCTCGCCATGATGACACCTACACCTACACCTACACCTACACCGGTTATAACACCGGCTGTTCCTTATGAAGATCCTTACGGAGATGAAGAGGATGAGGATGAAGAGGAAGAGGAGAAACAAGATAAGTCTTCAAATCCGGGACCGGATGGAATAAATGCGACATATGATCCAAACAATTTTTATAACGTTAGTATTCCGCTTTCAAGTGGTACGGTCCTGGACGCAGAGTGGGACGATCAGGCAAACATTCTTAAAATCCATGCTGATTTTAATGATGTACCACTTCCCATTAATATAACAGGAAATGGTGTAAACGAACGGATAGAGCGATTAAATCAGATCGGCTGGGCTGATAGCAGTAATATTACAAAAGTCACAAGTTATGCAAAGTATGCTGTTGAAGTACAGAATGGTTCTGATTATAAGTTAACGGACCCCTCCGGCAACGTATTGATAGACGGTACTAATAATCTTGCGGCTTTTGCGGCATATATAGATCCGCAAAATCATAACATATAAAAGGTCGAGGTTTATATCCACCCGCCGTCGACCTTGATGATCTGGCCGGTCAGGTAGTTGGTCGATTCGGCAAGGGATAAGATGACGGAGGCCACTTCGGCGGGCTTGCCGATACGGTCGGCGGGTATGTCGGCAACGACGTCGGCCAGTTCCTCGTCAGACAGTCTTGAATTCATATCGGTGTCTATGAGACCGCATGCAACCGCATTAACGCTTATTCCGCTCGGTGCGAGTTCCTTGGCGAGAGCTTTGGTGAACGCGTCGAGGCCGCCCTTTGATGCGGAATAGGCCACTTCCATCGAAGCACCGCTCTCTCCCCATACAGACGATACATTTATGATCTTGCCGGAGAACTCCGTGAGCATGTGCGGGATAGCCGCACGGCACATATAGAATACGGAGCTTAGGTTTGTATTGATCGTCTTTGTCCAGTCTTCATCCGACATATCCGTAACAAGTCCCACATATGAGATTCCCGCATTGTTGATAAGGACAGAGGGAGGATCGATCTTATTGAAGAGATCCCTGACCGCCGCAGGATCAGATACATCGGCCCGGCAGGCAACACACTTGACCCGGTATGTATCCTCGAGGTCCTTTGCCAAGTGTTCAAGGCTTTCTATATTCTTGATGCAGCACAGTGTCAGGTCGTATCCGGCCCTTGCGAATTCTATCGCTATCGCACGTCCGATTCCGCGCGAAGCACCGGTTATCAAAGCATTCTTTCCCATGATTTTTCCTCCCGGATATGGTATAATAACTACATATATTATACCACAACAAAGGGAGACAATCATGGACCGGGAATACGACGTGATCATTATAGGTGCGGGCCCTGCGGGGCTGACAGCGGGCATATATGCGGCGAGAGCCGGACTGAAGGCTCTGATACTGGAAAGGTACGGCGCAGGCGGTCAGATACTCAATACATATGAAGTCGACAATTACCCGGGACTTCCGGGCATCACGGGTGCCGAGCTCGGGATGAAGATGCAGGAGCATCTGGAGAAATATGAAGTTACAATGGAGACTGCCGAGGTCGAGAAGATCGAATTTGCCAAGGGTGATAACAAGGTAGTTACCGATAACGGAACGTTTGTCGGAAAGACGGTAATTCTCGCGACCGGTAATTCCCCCAAGAAGCTTGGGATCGCCGGCGAAGAAGAGATGACGGGCGCAGGAGTCAGCTACTGTGCGACATGCGACGGGGCATTCTTCAGGAAACGTACTGTTGCGGTTATCGGCGGCGGCGACGTTGCGGTCGAAGATGCGATTTTCCTCGCAAGAGGGTGCGAGAAGGTATACCTCGTTCACAGACGTGATGAGCTTCGGGCGGCGGCTGTGCTTCAGAAGTCGCTCCTGGCGCTTCCCAACGTTGAGGTCGTCTGGAACAGCATCCCGAAGGAGATCAAAGGTAACGATTCGGGCATGGTAAGCGGCCTTGAGATCGAGAACAAGGTTTCTGGGGAGAAGACGACGCTCGAAGTGTCGGGTGTGTTTATTGCAATAGGAAACAATCCCAATTCATCATATACGGATGCACTGAAGAAGGATGAGAACGGATACATTATCGCGGATGAGACATGTGCCACCTCGCTTCCGGGGGTATTTGCGGCGGGGGATGTCAGGAGCAAAAAGCTGCGTCAGGTAGTCACCGCTACGGCCGACGGAGCCAATGCAGTGTATGCTGCGCAGGCTTTCCTGATTTGACATAATCCCGATATTCTGATATCCTACACCCTGTATGCGTTAAAATTGACAATTAATATTGGTAAGTCTGAGGGGGCAACCGGTATAATTAATTGGAGGTTTCATGAAGAAAAGCGTATTAAAGGCTACTGCGGCCATGTGTTTACTGGCGATAGCCGCGACATGCTTTCCGATAAATGACGTGCAGGCTGCATCATCGCTTGTATTTCCTGCAGCGGGAGGAGCTCTTGCGGCAGGTAACGGTCGTTCCATCAAGGACATTCGTGCGGATGTTGCACGAAATGCGGCAAAGCAGTCAACAATAGCCAATCACGAGAAGATAACCAAGAAAGATACGGCTACGGTGGCAAAGGTTGAGACGCCTTCGTCAAAGGCCGTTAACGAGGGCATCACGATAGACGGCGTTGCCGTTGTAGGTTCCGCCTCGGAAGGCGCCCAGATCGAGATAACGTCCACCGATAACAACACCGGCAGCAAGAACGACAAGAACGGCGGAGACGATACCGAACTTGCCGAAGGCGAAAACAGCGCGGAAGAGGAATCTTCCGAAGACAAGAGCGTTGACGAAGCCAATCCTCAGATCGATGTTAAGCCCGAAGCGCAGGATGTCGAAGAGGGTGAGGAAGATCTGTCGGATCAGGTTATCGCAGTTGTTGACGGATATGTAAATGTCCGCTCAATGCCCGACGAGGACAGTGAGATCGTCGGTAAGCTCTATAACCACTCGGCCGGTACATGGCTTGACAAGCAGGGCGACTGGTACAAGATCGAATCCGGTAACGTAGTAGGTTTCGTTAAGGGTGAATACGTTAAGACCGGACAGGCGGCCGTCAAACTTGCGGCAGAAGTGGGACAGAGACTTGCAACGGTTCATACCACAACTCTTAAGATAAGAGAAGAAGCAAGTGCCGACTCGAAAGTGCTCGGACTTGTTGCAAACGAAGACCAGTTGTCTGTTGTCGAAGAGACAGACGAATGGGTCAAAGTTAATATCGAGGAAGGTGACGGTTGGGTTTCTAGAGAATACGTCAGCCTTTCCACCTGGTTCCCGAAGGCTGAATCAAAGGCCGAAGAGGAAGCAAGACTGAAGAAGGAAGCTGCGGAAAGAAAGCGTGCTCAGCAGGCTGCCGCAAGATCGGCCGGCGGCAAGAAGAGCGGTGGCGGCAAGACCACAAGCGGCGGCGGATCTTATTCCGCAAGCGGAAGCGGCCTCGGAGCAAGCGTTGCGAACTACGCACTCCAGTTTGTCGGCAATCCTTATGTATACGGCGGAACGAGCCTTACGAACGGAACGGACTGCTCCGGTTTCACGAGCGGAGTATACAGAAACTTCGGTGTATCACTGCCGCACTCATCGGGTGCTCAGCGTGCATGCGGTTACGGCGTCGGAAGCCTTGCCGAGGCGCAGGCAGGAGATATCATATGCTATTCGGGTCACGTAGGTATCTACATCGGCGGCGGCCAGATAGTACATGCTTCAACAGCTAAGACAGGTATCAAAGTATCAAATGCATCATACCGTAACATCCTGGCTATCCGAAGAATATTCTGATATTCCGGAAGCCCAACGAATGAAAGGAGTGAGAACAGTATGGAATTTGTAATAGTCGGAAAGAACATAGATGTAACTCCCGGACTGCGTCAGGCAGTGGAGGACAAGATCGGAAAACTTGAGCGTTATTTTACGCCCAACACTCAGATACATGTTACGCTCAGCGTTGAGAAGGACAGACAGAAGATCGAGGTAACGATCCCCGTTAAGGGAACTGTCATCCGCTCCGAGCAGGTAAGTAACGATATGTATGTATCGATCGATCTTGTAGAGGAGATCATCGAGCGTCAGCTCAAGAAGTACAAGAACAAGATCATCGACGCAAAGCACGCGACGGAGAACTTCCGTCAGGACTTCCTCGACAAGGATTACAGCGACGATGACGAGATCAAGATCGTACGTACCAAGAGGATCGACATGAAGCCCATGTATCCTGAAGACGCATGCGTTCAGATGGAACTGTGCGGTCACAGCTTCTTCGTGTTCACGAATGCGGAGAACGGTCTTACGAGCGTTGTGTACAAGAGAAAAGGCAACACGTATGGACTTATCGAACCCGAATTATGATCTGACGGATGAGACGTTGGCACTCGATGACAGTGCCAAAGAGATAATCATCATAGACCAGACGAAGCTTCCCGGACAGAAGAGGATGCTTCGTCTGTCTTTGGTTGAAGAGTTCTATAATGCGATCAAGAGGCTTGAAGTTCGAGGTGCTCCGGCTATAGGTGTGTTCGCGGCATTTGCGGCATATCTTTGTGCGTGTAAAATCAAAGAGACGGACTTTGAAGGCTTCTATAAAGCGTTCACAAAAGATAAAGAATACCTTAACAGTTCTAGGCCCACAGCCGTCAATTTAAGCTGGGCGCTTTCCCGTATGGATAGCGTTGTGAGAAATAACAGCGACAGGCCCGTAGCCGAGATAATCGATGCGCTTCGCGAGGAGGCGCTTAAGATACGCCGCGAGGATGAAGCCGCATGCAGGGCTATCGGAGAGAATGCTTTAAAGCTTCTTAAGCCCGGGTTCGGACTTCTGACACACTGCAATGCCGGACAGCTTGCCACATCAAAGTACGGAACGGCCACAGCCGCGATGTATCTCGGACATGAGCGCGGGTATGATTTTCACATATATTGTGATGAGACAAGACCGCTCCTGCAGGGTGCGAGACTGACCGCGTATGAGCTTGCGGTGGCGGGCATGGATGTTACCCTTGAGTGTGACAATATGGTCGGAGCATTAATGGCTTCGGGTAAGATAGATGCCGTTCTTGTCGGATGCGACAGAGTTGCCGCAAACGGCGATACCGCGAATAAGATCGGAACAAGCGTTGTCGCAACGGTGGCAAAGCGTTTTAACATACCGTTCTATGTGTGCGGACCGATGTCCACGATCGACTCTGCGATCAAAAGCGGCGCGGACATCCCGATAGAAGAGCGTCCGGGCGAGGAAGTCACGACCATGTGGTACGAGAAGCCGATGGCTCCTTCGGGCATCAAAGTGTTCAATCCGGCGTTCGATGTTACGGATCACAGCCTTATCACGGCGATCATAACCGAGACGGGGATATTTTATCCGCCGTTCTCGTTCAATAAATGATAACCGGAAGAGTATATGTATGTTTTCCGGGACGCTCCCGCTCATTGTCCTCGGTGCTCACGTTACTAAGCTCGACAATACCTCGCTAAGTAACGAGCCTGCGGAATGCCCGAAAACATACATATACTCTTCCTTATTTATTGTATTATCGTTTCTTAAAATCCCTACATCTTGTGTTGTGTAATCCCCCCAAATTTGTTATAATTGAAGTTGCGTTATTTGTCAAAATATTAACAATCTTTTCCGGAGGTATCTAAATGTCTAAAAAAGTCGTTATCGCAAGCGCATGTCGTACAGCCATCGGAACAATGGGCGGATCACTCTCAACGATCCCCGTTGCCGATCTTGGCGCTATCGTCATTAAAGAAGCCGTAAACAGGGCAGGCATCAAGCCTGAAGATGTTGAACATGTTTACATGGGATGTGTTATACAGGCAGGTCAGGGCCAGAACGTGGCACGTCAGGCTTCGATCAAGGCAGGTCTTCCGATCGAAACGCCCGCTGTTACATCAAACGTTGTTTGCGGATCGGGTCTTAACTGCGTTAACCAGGCTGCACAGATGATCATGGCAGGTGATGCCGATGTTGTTGTTGCAGGCGGTATGGAGAACATGTCAATGGCTCCTTTTGCCATCCCCAACGGACGTTACGGTTACAGGATGATGTGGCCCACGCAGAGCCAGGGCGGACTTGTTGATACAATGGTAAAGGATGCTCTTTGGGATGCGTTTAACGATTATCATATGATCACAACTGCTGACAATATCGCAAAGCAGTGGAAGCTTACAAGGGAAGAACTCGACGAGTTCGCGCTCAAGAGCCA
>JAILRJ010000067.1:0-3208 GCA_024698285.1 Lachnospiraceae bacterium
GGGCGTTGACATTGCGCTATATCCTTTCTTAGAGTATTATTGACTTACAAACTGACTTACAACCTTTGTCAGTCATTCGGAAGCCGCATAAACACTGCGTTTCAGAGCGAATTACGGGTTCGATTCCCGTACCCTGCTTCAACAGGTTACGATCCGTAAGATTTAAAAGGATAGAGACCTCATTCGCCACGCTTGTGTGAGCGATGAGGTCTCTGTTCTTTTGTAATTCCTACGAATTTTTTGCTGCCTTTGCGTCACGGATATTCTGTATAGTATAGATATCCACCTGCAACGCATTATATTCATTTGGCCCGAGAGATCTTGCAAAATTGCACGCTTCATCGCGTGATGTGAACATACCAAGAACATTTCCCGAACCGTTCTCTATAACCTCCCACGGACATGCGGGATTAAATTCGGGAAGTCCCTGAGCATATACAACAAGACCACCGTTAACGTTATTCAATTCGTTTTCGTTCATTTTCTTCATAATGATGTACCTCCTTCTCCCCGGGCGTTGCCCGTCTCTTTATTCCGGTACTATGATATCATGGAAAAAATCACAGAAGTGTCACATCATTCATAAAATTTAGTCTAACATCTGTTGTTTCCAACTCCAAAACCCTGTAAAATAGGGACATCAATAAGGAGTCAGCCCGATGTTGAAGAAGATATTTAACAGGAAAATAATGATTTTTCCCGTTCTGGCGATCGTTTTTATTGCGATCATCATTATTTATCATACACTTCTTACGCGGTATGTCAGACAAAGCATCCTTGAAAGAGGGGAACTTAACGCGGGCAGAACTTCCACAGAGATTGAGCTGTATATTTCCTCGGGAAAGGACACGCTTGAAGAGTGTTCTTATAAGATTGACCGCATGCTTATTGAGAATGCACCTGAAGGTGAGGATCTCAAATATCTGACGGAAGAGACTGAATTACTGCAGCATACCACTTTTATCGATACAACCGGACTGTATGCTTATGTGCACGGAACTTATCACGACGGGAGCGGTTGGGATCCGGGACCGGATTATGATGCGACCGAACGTCCATGGTATAAGGAGGGCGTTGCAGGTAACGGAGATATCGTTCTCGTAAATCCGTATGTCGATCTGGATTCCGGAAAGATAGTAATGACACTCGCCAAGTGTCTGTCCGATAAAAAGAGCGTTGTGGCCGTTGATATCACTCTTGAAAAAATACAGGAGATAATCGAAAATCACACCCGGGAGTACAGTAACACGATCAACATGGTCATCAGCAGCAACGGTATGGTTGTTGCTCATTCCGATCCTTCTGAAATAGGGAAAAACTATCTTGATTCAAAAGATACTCCGGGCGCTTTATCTTATAACATGGCACGAAACTCCGAAAACGGAGGCGGATTTGATTTTGAATATCAGGGAAGAAGTTATACCGCAACCGTAGTTCAGATCAGTAACGGATGGCTCGCTATTTCGCTGGCAGATTACGATACCGTATATGCGCCCGTAGGCAGAATGGGCTTTCTGAGTGCTCTTGCCATATTATTAACACTTCTGATCTTCTCGTTTGTAACATATATTTCCGGGAAAAAAGAGTTTGAGTCAAGCCGCTTGGAGACACTTCTGAAATCCTCTGCCGACATATATATGTCTCTTTGTGAGTTCAACCTTTCGGATAATACGGTCACCGAGATCAAGAACGTCAACCCAGCCATATCCGAAGCTGTAAAAACGGTCGACCACAATGCAAATGAAGTATTCAAAAAAGTCATGAGCATGCTTCCCGACAGTCCGACGAAGCAGATGGCCGTTGATTTTACGGATCTTACGACTATCGATGAGAGGATGAAGGATACCGATACGGCAACCATAGAATATTACAGTTTTGGTGGCAACTGGGTAAGAGCGAGACTGATCGTTTCCGAACGATCACAAGAAGGAAAAGTCTCCCGTGTTCTCTGGATGCTTGAGAATATCACGCAGGAGAAGAAGGAAAGAGACAGCCTGGTCGATATGTCAGAGCGTGCGGTTGCCGCAAGTGAAGCCAAATCCGCTTTCCTCTCTAACATGTCTCACGAGATAAGGACACCCATTAATGCTGTTCTCGGTATGAATGAAATGATCCTTCGCGAATCCGACGACAGGAATATCACAAGCTATGCAAATATGATAAAAAGTGCCGGTAATTCACTCCTCGGCATTATCAATGATATCCTTGATTTTTCAAAGATCGAATCGGGAAAGATGGAACTCGTGCCTGTTGATTATGACATAGGTGTGCTCCTTAACGATACGGTTAACATAACTAAGGTTCGCATGCAGGAAAAGGGTCTGGAAATGAAGATAGATATAGACCCGGCTATCCCGCGTGGACTTTACGGAGACGAGGTGAGGATCAAGCAGATCATCACGAACATGTTGACGAATGCGGCCAAGTATACGGAGAAAGGTTCGGTCACGCTGACGGTCAGGCTTGACAATGCGGAGTCCGATGACGGTAATGCTGTGGTTTTCTTCGCGGTAGCAGATACCGGTATCGGAATACGTAAAGAGGATATGGGGAAACTGTTCACCGAATTCGAGCGTGTCGATATCAAAAAGAACCGTAAGATCGAAGGTACCGGGCTGGGACTTGCGATATCGAAGAACCTCCTGAAAATGATGGGAGCGCATCTTCATGTGGAAAGCGAATACGGCAAAGGTTCAGAGTTCTCATTTAAACTCAGACAGCCGGTAAGAAACAGCGAACCGATCGGAGAGTTCAAAGATATTTCCGAGTCGCTTGCAAAGAAACAGAATTCCTATGTTCCTCAGTTTACGGCACCGAATGCACGTGTACTCATGGTTGATGATGTAATGGTCAACCTTGTTGTATTCAAGGGACTTCTGAAAAAGACGGGTATCACCATAGATACGGCCGGCAGCGGTAAAGAAGGGATAGAGCTTACGCATATAAATAAATACGATATCATGTTCCTGGACCATCTGATGCCGGGTATGGACGGGCTTGAGACTCTTTCGATCATTAGGGCAGACGAGAATAATATCAATAAAGATACGATCGCAGTGTGTCTTACGGCGAATGCGATATCGGGTGTAAAAGAGTTCTACCTGGAGAACGGGTTTGATGATTATCTGACAAAACCGATCTATCCGGACCAGCTGGAAAAACTGTTGTCCAAATATATTAAGTGAGGATACGGATCAGTGAAAAGAAA
>JAILRJ010000102.1:0-6456 GCA_024698285.1 Lachnospiraceae bacterium
GAAAACTTTGGACATGATCGCCAAGGTTTGGGAAATGGCCGGACTCCTCGTAGACGAGAAGAGGTAAGGAGGGCATTATATGGGTAAGATCAGAATAACAGGCATGAATTCGGGCCTCGATACCGATGCTATGGTCAGAGAACTCGTAAATGCTTACGAGAAACAGGGAGAGAAATACTCCAAAGCCAAGACCAAGACCGAATGGAAACAGGAAGCTTGGGCTACGCTCAATACGAAGATCAAGAATTTCTTCTCCAAGCAGGCCGGTAATATGAGATGGTCTTCCGCTTACAGTAAGAAGAAGACCACGGTTTCAGATTCCACAAAGGCATCTGTTGTCTCAAGTGACGGTGCAGTTAACGGAACACAGACACTTGAGATTAAAAAGCTTGCCAAATCTGGATATCTGACAGGTGGCGAGATTACGGTAAAAGATCCGCAAACCGGCAAAGATGTCAAAGCTGGTAAGGCAACAACGCTCGGAGAACTCGGTCTTACGGGAAGTGCTACGATCGTAATAGGAAAAGGTAAGCCCGCAACGGAGACGACGGATTTTTCGGCGGATTCAACCCAGACTTTTTCCGTAAATGCGGACACAACACTCGAGCAGTTTGCCAAATATGTGTCAGCTGCGGGGTATAATGCAAGTTATGACGAATCGACAGGAAGATTCTTTGTCAGCAGCAAGGAATCGGGTGCCGACAATAACTTCGAATTTATAAGTGATACCGACGCAGGTAAAAAGGTTGAGGATATACTCAAACTCAAAGAGAAAACTTCCGCAGGTGTTTCTACCGGAGCGAAGAAGATCAGCGGTGAGGATGCTCAGATAAAGCTTAATGGTGTTGATTTTTATTCGTCATCCAACAGCTTTTCGATCAACGGCCTGACGATAACAGCAAAAGATGTTACTTCGGAAGCGTTATCACTTGTTACCGATACCGATTACGACGAGGTATACGATAACGTCAAGAATTTCTTCAAAGAGTACAACAGTCTCATGAATGAGATGGACAAGCTCTTTAATGCGAAATCTTCCAAGGGTTATGAGCCTCTTACAAAAGATGAAAAGGAAGCCATGACCGAGGACGAGATAAAAGAATGGGAGAAGAAGATCAAGGATTCGCTCCTTAAGAATGACTCTGAACTCGAAACGATAGCATCCACAATGAGAAATGCGATGCTCAAAACGTTCAAGATCGGCGACAAAACGTATTCTTTATCAAGCTTCGGTATCAATACACTCGGATATTTCAATGCTGCAGAGAACGAGAAGAATGCTTATCATATCGATGGTAATCCGGATGATGCGGATACATCGGGCAATCCCGATATGCTTCGTTCGATGATCGCCTCGGATCCGACGACAACAGCAACGTTCTTCCAGAAACTTGCCGATAATCTTTATGATGCCATGAACAAGATATCGAGTACATCCGATAACTACAAGTCATTCGGCAATTTCTACAGCGACAAGAAGCTTCAGAATGAGTACGTCGACAAGACTAAACAGGTCGACAAATGGGATAAGTATGTTGCCGAGATGGAAGATAAGTATTACAAGCAGTTTACGGCAATGGAATCTGCAATGTCTTCACTGAACTCGCAGCAGTCATATATTTCTCAGTTATTTGCCGGATAATAGGTCGTTGACAACAAGGAGGTTATGCCATGCCGGTCACAACAGGCAACCCGTATGCCCAGTATAATCAGAACAAGATCCTGACGGCATCGCCCGCGGAACTGACCCTGATGCTGTATGACGGAGCAATCAAGTTCTGTAATATTGCGATAATGGGAATTGAGCAGAATGACATAATGAAGACTCATAACAATATCATGAAGGTTGAGAAGATCATAGAGGAATTCCAGCTCACACTGAATTTCAAATATGAGATTGCTAATGATTTTAACAATGTGTACAATTATCTCATGAGAAGACTTCGTGAAGCAAATGTCAAGAAGGACAAAGAGATCCTTGAGGAAGTTGATGAGCACCTTCATACGATGCGGGATACTTGGAAAGAGGTCATGAGGCTTAATCACAAGGCCGGATGAGACCCCGGGCAGAGAGGAAGTACAGATGCCTGTTGATGATTATATACAGATAATGATCGAGAGTCTGAAGAAGAAATCGGAGATTCTCGATGATATCATAAACTTCAATGAGAAGCAGCATGACTGCGTTGTCGACAAGAAGTATGAAGAGGTCGACTGGGATGCGTTTAATCTCGTGATAGCTCAGAAAGAAACCGCGATTGAGCGAATCGTCAAGATGGACGAAGGATTCCAGAGCCTGTACGACAGGGTAAAGATTCAGCTCAATGAAGACCGTGCAAAATATGCCGATAAGATCAAAGAGATCCAGAAGCTCATCGAGAAGGTCACGGGACAGGGTGTCAAGATAACGACCGGAGAAGAGAGAAACCGCAGGATCATCGAGAAAGTGTTCGGGAGCAGGAAGAAAGAGATCAAACGGACACGTAACAGCCTGAAAGTAGCCAACAGTTATGCTCAGACGATGAGCGGTGATTTCGGAATGGATTTTTCCTCACAGGACATTAAAAAATAGAGTACCGGACTTCAAAACGGACAAAAAGGAAACGGAAGCGTTTCCTTTTTTGTTGGGAAGAAATATGATAAACTGTCATAGAAAAGGTGGCAGTATGATCAGTATCAGCGTGATAATACCAACATATAACAGGGAGCGGTATATCAGAAAGGCAGTGGAGAGTGTCCTGTCCCAGGAAGTGGACGGGAGCCTTTATGAGATCGTCGAGATAATCATCGTAGACGACGGGTCTTCGGACGATACCGAAAGAGTGATTGGCTCGATCAAAGATTCCCGTATAACATACCGCAGATCCGAAGCCAATAAAGGTGCTGCAGCGGCAAGAAATACGGGAGTGGGCATTGCAAAAGGCGAGTGGATTGCTTTTCAGGACAGTGATGACGTTTGGCATAAAGATAAGATCAGAAAACAGGTCGGATATCTCAACGAGAATCCGCAAACCGATATGGTGTCCCACCGAATAAGGGCACTGATCGAAAACGACGGTGAGATATTAACACCGGTTCCGGAAGGAAGCGATCGAGTTTCCACGCTTGCACGTAACAATTATATCGGAACACCGACCATGCTCGTCAGAAAGACTTCATTCGATGAACTGAACGGATTTGATGAGACCCTTTCCGCACTGGAAGATTGGGATTTTGCGTTAAGATTTGCTGACAGGTTTAATATCGGAATGGTAGACGAGCCGCTTATTGACGTTGATATGGTCCTCGAGGGAATTTCCGCGGATGCATCCAAATACTATGAGAGCAGATGCAGGATGACGGCACAGAACAGGGATATACTTATGAGGCACGGGTGTTTTAACGATGCGGTGGAAGGACTTCTGATGCATGCCCGGGATAACGGGGTACTTGAATCGGTCGGAAAGATGTTGGAGTTATATCTGCAATAAGAGGAATTAAATATGGATAATATCGATGAACTCAAGAGCAGGATCGATGCGCTTGAGAAAGAAAATGACGAATACAGGAAATGGCAGAGCTCCGTCAACCAGCTCCTTGACAGGATGCTGGACATGGTCACCGGATTAAGTGACAACAAAATGGATAAGAGGGAGGTAGAAAGAGATCTTCTGAACCTGTGGACGTATGCCAATATCAACAGATACAGGATAAACAGCCTTCCGTATGAACTTCAGGATCCGGATTATGAATCTTTCTGGTTCAAACCACACATTCTTTCAAAGGAAGAGACCACAGAAAAGATCATCCGTGAGAAAAAATCATTTGCCAGACTTGGAGACGGTGAATTTGCATCCATTGTCGGGCAGAAGAGGTGGAATTTTCAGGGTGAATCAGAACTGCTCGGAAATAAGATGCAGGAAGTTCTCTCGTCAACCGCAGAGTCTCTTCTTATCGGATTGAATCCCATGTTCTACAGAAATCTGTTTGATATTCCGGAAGATGATGCGGACGGAGTGCGTGCATACATGCAGCCGATGGTAAGAAGGCTTCATGCGCAGCTTCTCGACAGGGACAGGATATACGGAAATGCGTTGTTTCACAATATAGAATCCAATGAAGATGTTTCACGCCTTAAAAAGATTTGGGACAAAAGGGATTGTGTGTTCATAGAAGGGATCCACACCGGAATGGGTGTCGGAAATGACCTGTTTGATAATTGCCGATCGATCGAGAGGATACTGGGACCGGCCGAAAATGCGATAGATAAATATGAGGAGATAATAAAGGAGGCCTCAAAGCAGCCGAAAGAAAAACTGATACTTATAGCTCTTGGCCCCACAGCAACCGTACTTGCATATGAACTCGCAAAAAAGGGGTATCAGGCGGTCGATATCGGACATATTGATCTGATCTATGAGGCGTTTCTGAGAAAAATGCCCAATCTGTACGGTGTCGACATTTCATATAAGTACTGTACGAAAGACGAACGCGGGCCGGGACGTGAGATCGAAAACATAGAAGATTCAGATTATAAAGCACAGACTGTAGCTGTGATCCTGTAGATTCCGGAGAATGATAATGGAGAGATTGTTCAGTATAATCATCCCATGCTACAACATGGAAGAGTATGTCGGAAGGGCAATAGGATCGGTGATTGATCAGACGGTCGATCCGTCAATATACGAGGTGATCGCGGTAAACGACGCTTCAACCGACGGCACACTTGAGTGTTTAAACGAATGGGCGGGGAAATATCCTGACACGGTAAAGGTTATTTCTTACGAAGAGAATCTCAGACAGGGAGGAGCCAGGAATCTCGCGATAAAACAGGCTTCCGGAGAGTATATTTGTTATCTTGATGCTGACGATTGGCTTGAGGACAATGCGCTTGAAACATATATGGTCGGAATGGGGGATCTGAGAAGGGATATCATTACCGCAAAATGCTCCGAGGACAGTGAGTATCCCGGTAATACGGGCAATCAGGGCAAGAGTATCCGTATTGAAAAAGAATTCACGTTTGAAGACGAGAGAGAATTTGTCGGATATGATCTCGGGTACGTATGCACATCCGTATACAGAAGAGATATGATAATTGAAAACAATGTATGGTTTCCGGAACATCTTGCATATGAAGACATATACTGGCAGCGACTGATCAAATTCTATGCCGGGAGTGCATGCATATTGGACGGGATAACCCTTCATCATTACAATCATCCGATGTCCACGCTGAACAGGAAAAACGCATCTCATCATACGGACAGACTTACATGTTATGAGAAACTTTTGGATGAATATTCAAAGAGAGGGCTTCTTAAAGCATTTTATCCGCAGATCCTGTGCGATGCCATGGAAACATATTATTTCAACAGTTATTTCATGTTCTTTACCAAACTCGATGATATCCCGGATGTATACTCAAGGATCAGGCTGACTATGTATAAGTACTTTCCGGACTGGGAGAAGCGATATGATGACGGTCAGTTACCCGATTATTTCAAATATTTCCTGAAACTTTTGAAAAAGGCAAAGAGCGCAAAACCCGCTGATCTTCAGCCTTTCAAGGACGCTTTGTTTGAAATATTGGGACAGCAACAATAAAAAAAAGAGAAAATTTCAAAATCGGGGTTAAGTATTACAGATGTTATCCGATATACATAACAAGTAAAGGAACTAATCGGAGCGCTCGGCGCAGATTCATTCAAGGAGGAAAAGGTTATGGTAGTACAGCACAATATGCAGGCAATGAACGCTAACAGACAGTTAGGCGTTACAACGGATTCACAGAAGAAGGTTACGGAAAAGCTTTCATCCGGTTACAAAGTTAACCGAGCAGCAGATGATGCAGCAGGCCTCACGATAAGTGAGAAGATGAGAAGCCAGATAAGAGGTCTTACACAGGCTTCATCAAATGCACAGGACGGTATCTCGTGCGTACAGACAGCAGAAGGTGCTCTTACAGAAGTTCACTCAATGCTTCAGAGAATGAACGAGCTTGCAGTTAAGGCAGCTAACGGAACAAATACCACAGCTGACCGTCAGGCTATCGCAAAAGAAGTTTCCGCTCTTAACAAGGAGATCACACGTGTAGCTGAGTCTACTCAGTTCAACACATTGAACCTTCTGAACGGATCTTTCGCAGCCGGCAAGAGTGTTCAGGTCGGTGCTGCAAACAGGAGTCAGCAGAGGATCACTATCACGATCAAAGCTATGAGCGCTACAACTCTCGGAACCAACGCTATCGTTGTAAGTACAGAGACAGGTGCACAGAACGCGATCGCTACGATCACACAGGCTATCGCAAGAGTATCGGAGCAGAGATCTCAGCTCGGTGCTATCCAGAACAGACTCGAGCATACGATCGCTAACCTTGACAACGTAGTTGAGAACACGACAGCAGCAGAGAGCCAGATTCGTGATACAGATATGGCTAAGACCATGGTTGAGTACACGAAGAACAACATTCTTTCA
>JAILRJ010000014.1:0-7856 GCA_024698285.1 Lachnospiraceae bacterium
ATGCCCGGCGGGACTGATTACCACGACGTGTTCTTACTTCATATGAACGACAGTACGGTCCTTCTCGAAGCTCATAACGAGTACGATCAGTCCTTCATCAACACTTTCAAGCTCGGAAGGCACATGATCGAGGCGGCGGATTCGAAGCGGGCGTGCCTCGAGTGGCCGAGCCAAAAGAACTACGACATCGACGGCGAAGGTTACATTCCCGTCATCATCCCGACTGACCCCGCAAAGATCCGCGTGATGGCCGGAGAGGGCGAATACTCGGGTGACTGGGCGCCCGACACGATGAGCGTCGACAAGGACGGGAAGATAAAAAGGTGACTGAAAGGATAATATTGTAATGGATCGAAAATCGTTTGCAACAGTTTTGATAGGGCTTATATGCACAGTGTCTTTGGCAGGTTGCGCAAAGGCTGAGGACAACAGTTTTAAGGAAAAACTCGAAAGTGCCAAAGAAAATGTGCAGGAAGAGGACAAAGATAAAGCAGAGTCCGAAAGCGCGAAAGACGATACAGCCGGGGGAAAATCACTTGCGCAGCGTATGGCCGGGAAATACAGTTATCATGCTTCGCAAGAGGACGGCGAGGATGAGTACTATATCATGGATGTGATGAACTTTGGCGATAATCTGTACGCTTTCTGCGGTCAGGCTTATTCAGACGGGGAGGACAGTCGCGAAGCATATTCCTTCTGGGCAACCGAATTCATTCCATATGATGCGAAGCAGATATGCAGTACTGATGGCAACACGGTCAAGGTGAATGAACTGAACTTTTCCGTCATGTCGAATGCGGGAAAGTACTGGGACAATGGTCATGACGGTACCATCACGCTTACGGAAGAAGGACTTGTGTTTGAGGGATTCGATCATGAAGGTTTCCTTGTGCCGGACGATGACGGCAGCAGGCTGTTCATAAAGGATGAAAGGGTAGAAGATGCGTTCTCCCATCTGAAGCATGAACAAAAAGGCGGCGACAGTGATCTTCAGGGACTGTGGGTCATGAGGGACCGTGATGCCGATCTATATATAGCCTTTTCGGGGTCTGATATGTATATGTACAGGAAATATCCGGACCGCGAGGTCTTCTTTGGTGCCGGCGGGTGTGATCTTTGCGACGGATCTTTTGATTACACGGGCAATCTCATAGAGAACGGAGGAATGCCGTATGAGTTTGCGGCAGATTATAAAGTGGAAGGTGACAGACTGACTATGGCGATACAAGGACCCGATGTGCCGCCTCAGATGCCGGCTGAAGCGACGTTTGAGCGTATATCCGAAAAGGACATACACGTCACAACCATGGACGAGATCGTGTTTGCCCAGGATCCTGCCGATAAATGCGGACCGGGAACGGTAGAAGAATACGAGCCCGTATTTTCCGAGATACTTGATGTCATCAACTACGGTTACAACATCGACAGAGAATATGCTTATCTGTCGGGCAGCCTTTCGGAATATATCAATAACGGAGGGATGAAGGATCCGCTTGAGGAAGTGGGCTATTGTCTCGAGGATATAAGCGGTGACGGAATTGCTGAGCTTCTGATCGGATATGATGCCGACTACCTGCATAACGGCGGTGAGAGTTATATAACGGGTATTTATACGTTAAAGGACGGGAAGCCCTATACAACGTATGCCGGCTCGCCCAAAGGAAGCTGCGGGCGTATGAATGCAACGCATTTCTATTCGTCCGTTTCAGGCGGGGTATCACTTACCGTAACGGGTGAGTTTCATTTAAACGACAGCGGAGATGAGATGGTATGGGATGACTGCTACTTTACCGATGAAAAAGAAGACGGCAGCATAGGCTTCTATCACAACAAAACGGGCGTGATCGACGCATCCGCATCAGAGGAGATGCAAAACGGCGACGAGATCTTCAATGAGATAGTGGATGATCTTGCCTATAACAGTATCAGGATCGAATGGACTCCGATAAGTGACAAAAGGTGACAAAGAGACGGTTCTTTTTGACACAGAAAATAGAAAGGAAACAATATGAGTGAGAACAGATCGCCTCTTCGGATATACTGTAAGAACTGCGGAGCTCCGGCGGGCTTTGACATCATAAACCAGACGTACAGATGTACAAGCTGTGGCGAAGTTACCGGAATACAGGAAGCCAACGAGTCCGTTTACCGGTGGAAGGAACTGCAAAAAGAGAATCTTCGTACGTCACCCGCGGCAGAGCAGGGCGAGGAATGTTCGTGCCCGAGCTGCGGGGCACGCGTGTATTTTCCGGCAGGGGACGCTTCGGAAAAATGTGTCTTTTGCGGAAGCAAGATCGTAAGGGGTGAGCTGACTGATGCATCGCAGCTTCCGGATATGATCATACCGTTTGTTATCACGCCGGATGAGGCGAAGAAAAGGATGCTTGACTGGGGGCATAAGCATGAGAAGACGCCCGAGGGCAAGAGCGTAGTTTCATCCATGGGGCAGTTTAGCGGGTATTATCTGCCTTACAGGATCGTCAAAGGACCTGTGTATGCGGATGTGTCAAGGGACGGGAACGACAGGAAATACGAGTGCGGAGGCTTCATTGAGGGAACGGCCGTAAACACATCGAAGCAGCTCGATAACCTTGTGCTTAATGAAATGGAACCGTTTGACTGGTCCGCGGCGCGCCCGTTTGAATACGGCCTGATCGCGGGAATGCCCGTCAAGCTCAATGACTCATCGGATGCCGATATTGATTCAAGGATAATAGAAGAGGTAGCGGAAGATTTCAGACCGGAAGTAGAGAAAGTCATGCAGACAAGCGGTGTTGAGATCCACGCAAAGACCGGAAACATGAGTACGCTTACAGCGCTTCTTCCCGTATATTTCATCAAGTCCGGAAAACTGACTGCCGTGATGAACGGACAGACCGGAAGGATCGCCGTATCAAAAGAGCGCAAAAAGGTAACGTATCCGTGGATCATAGAACCGCTCATTTATACAACGATACTGACACTTATAATGGGATGGTGGAGCCAATGGAATACGGAAATGATCTTCTATTCCGCGATCGTATTTGGTCTTATCATCTTTTGCGTCATGGGAGAAGGCAGGGGGTCTCTCATAAGAAGAGTGACTCTTAAGAGCAAAGCATCGGCGGCAAAACGGCAGGACGGCGAGCTTGTCATAGATGAATCAAAAAATATACTGAAGAATCCGTACGACAACACACCGGTATTCTACGAGGCGGATGAAAAAGGGCAGAAGGTTCCTGTCCGGATCAAGTTCTATACGATCGGAAGAATTCTGGCCATTATGTTCAACGGGATCATAACCGTAACCCTTCCGGCTCTTATAGGGGCATTCTTCCGGTGGTGCTCAATGGAAGAGGGAGAAACCTTCATGGAGGGTTTCCATCCGCTATATGGAGCCGCATGGTACACACTGACTGCGCTCATCGTGCTTTTATACTTTGTAAAAGGCGTCAGGAAGGACGCGTACGATCACCCGATCATCTACAAGCTCTTCTCAAACGGCTCGAAAAAGCTTATGGGTAAGCGACGCGACAGGAAACTTAGCGTGCTGTCACTGTTCGGAGTCGGCAGCAAAGACAAGGACGGAAAGAGAGTAACCGTCTTCAGGCTGATCCGTGATCTTGGCGGCGTGGGCGTGGGTATGGCGCTACTCATGATCTTCATTTTCCTTGGAAGTACATTGGCGATGGTGTTCTAAATGTGACAAAAGGGACGGTTCTTTTTGACAACAAATCAGGCTTGACTACGCCGAACGGCTTATTATAATAAGAATTAAGAATAAATAAGCCGAACGGCGTATTTTGTACGGAGGCAAAAATGAAGATAGATAATGCGGCTGATTTTGGCAGATCACTGAAAATGCGTAGAAAAGAACTCGGTTACACCCAGCGGTATATTTCTGAATTTACCGGTTTCAGTATCAGTTTCATTTCGGATCTGGAAAACGGCAAGAGCACGGCGGAGCTGGGGAAGGCGATCTATCTTGCAAACATGCTGGGACTTGATATTGCGGTTAATGCGAGGGGAAATAAATGAGACGCTACAATGTATATCTTGAGGTAGACGGGAGCCAGAAAAGAGTAGGTATGATCGAAGGCAACTCTTCTGAGGAAGCTCGTTTTTCATATTCGAAAGAGTATATTGAACAGAAGGATCCGAGAGCGGTTTCCGTATCGTTGCCTATACAGGAAGAACCGTTTTCTCCCGAGCGGACCAGAGTCTTTTTTGACGGACTTCTGCCGGAAGGATTTATGAGAAGGAGCATCGCGGCCAACATACACCTCGATGAGGGCGATTACCTGTCGATCCTTTACAGCCTGGGTAAGGAGTGCCTTGGCGCAGTAAGGATAGATGAGTCTGATGAGGTGCCGGAATCCGGGTATGAAGCTTTAACTTCTGCACAGGTAGAGGAGCTGGCGGCCGAAGGAACAACAAAATCCACGGAGATAGTGATAAAAACCCATTTATCGCTGACAGGCGCTTCAGGAAAAGTCGGACTTTACTATGATGAAAAAAAAGACAGGTGGTACCTGCCCTGCGGCGCGGCTCCGAGTACCCACATAGTCAAACAGAGCCACGTCAGACTTGACGGGATAGTTACAAATGAGCAGCTGTCCATGCTTACGGCACGCAAATGCGGGATAGATACCCCGGAGAGTTTTATAATAAACACCGGCAGGGGTAACGAGCCTGAGGTTCTCTTTGCTACAAAAAGGTACGACAGGATCATTGATGAAAAATCGCCGCTTATCGGAAAACTGAAACGTCCATACAGACTGCATCAGGAAGACTTTGCACAGGCTATGGGAATAGAGTCCTTTGAAAAGTATGAAAGAGAAGGACAAAACTACGCTGAGAAGATGTTCGAAACGATCCGGAATCACACCAAAAGGCCGCTGGAAGATCAATTGCGTCTTTGGGACAGGATCGTATTTAATTTTGTGCTCGGCAATACGGACGCGCATATTAAAAATCATTCGCTTCTCTATGATCCGCATATGGAAGGGATATCTCTTGCTCCCGCATATGACCTGATAAGCACGGCGATCTATGAGAGTACTACGAAAGATATGTCATTTAACATCGGCGGAATAAGAAATCTGGACAGCATCGATGAAGAAAGATTCAGATCGTTGGCCGCAACAGCCGGGATCGGTGAAAGGATAGCGATGGCCAACTATCACAAGATCCTCGACAGGTTTGAAAGCGCATTAAGAGAATCCGCAAAAGAATTACAGGAGACCGGATTTGGTAATGCAGGAAATATTGCCGAAAGAATCCTTGTTGCACGGAAAAAGGTGCTGTAGGTGGAATGATCTAAATATGAAGACGAGAGCATAAGATGACAAAAAGAACCGTCCCTTTGACAACTATTTAGGAGAAACGCATGGCGAAAACAACAGACAAACAACTTAAGAATATGATGATGTACCAGATCTTCGTGAGGAACTACAGTCGCGAAGGGACGTTTAAGGAGATCGAGAAGGACCTCGACAGGATACGCTCGCTCGGGACCGACATAGTATATCTCCTGCCGATACATCCTACGGGCGAAGTCAGGCGCAAAGGCACTCTCGGTTCACCATATGCGATAAAAGACTACCGCGCGGTCAATCCGGAGTATGGGACCATCGATGACTTCAAGGATCTTGTATCGGTCATCCACAATAAAGGGATGAAATGCATCATCGATGTCGTCTACAACCATACGTCCCCGGATTCGGTGCTCGCATCCGAGCATCCCGACTGGTTCTATCACAAGGAGGACGGGTCGTTTGGCAATCGCGTCGGCGACTGGACGGACATCATCGATCTTGACTATTCCAATGCGGAACTGTGGGACTATCAGATCGAAACGCTCAAATACTGGGCAGGCATAGTCGATGGGTTCAGGTGCGACGTGGCACCGCTCGTTCCGGGCGCATTCTGGGAGAGGGCACGCCGCGAGGTCGAGACCGTACGGCCCGGCTGCATATGGCTTGCCGAATCGGTCGACCCCGCTTTCATTACGGAGCTGCGGGCACGCTCGGTCGCGGTCCAAAGTGACTGCGAGCTGTTCGCCGATTTTGACATATGCTACGACTATGATATCTATCATGACCTGAAGGCATACTTGTGCGACAGGAAGCCCCTGTCGGCATATCTTGATGCCGTGAACCGCCAGGAATGGATATACCCGGGCAACTATATTAAACTACGATTCCTCGAAAATCATGACAGGTCACGCATTCGTTTCCTTGTAGATGACGAACGGGCTGTACGGAACCTGACCGCATTTTCATTCTTCCAGAAGGGCATGGCATTTGTGTATGCGGGCCAGGAATTCGGCGCGGTCCATTTGCCGAGCCTGTTTGACCGCGATACGATAAGCTTAGAGCCGTATAACGGAATGGATATGAGCGAGATGATATCACGCCTGTCAAAGATCAGGAAGAACAGCATATTTACCGACAGCACATATTCCGTCAGCGAGGTCGCCCCGGATGTATGCATGGCCGTACACACGAATCCTGACCTGCGCGCCTACGGGATCTTCTCGATGAAGGGCAGAGCTGCGGCAGTTCCCGTACCGCTGCCGGGAGGTATGTACACAAACGAGATAAACGGAGACAGTGTAGAAGTGCATGAGGGATGTATCTCGTGCACCGGAGAACCGATAATAATACTTTTAGAAGGAGAAAACAACTTATGAGAAAAAAATCATTGATCTTTATCTCAACTCTGATGCTGATGCTGACCGCATGCGGACAAAATGTCAGCGTTAATGTCAATTCGGAAACCGGGGATAAGAAGGAGGAAGCTTCACAGGTAACCGACGAAGTCCCGGAAGAGGAAGAGGAAGCGAAAGAGGAAGTGACGGCCGGGACTTCAAAAGCCGCTCCTGTATTTAAGCTGGTCAAGAAATATTACAGCGAGTATTACAGCGGTAAGAACAAGACCGACGGAAGCGGGGAGAGCCTTGAAGGAAAAGAAGTCTATGACGGTATGAGCGAAACGCTCATGGTAGCCGATGAAAGCAAAGACCTTTATCCCGATCTGTATGAGGCTTTAAACAAAGATGCCAAAGAGGCGTTAGCGCTTGCCGACAAGATCGCATCGGAGAATTCGAAATCGGCCAATGATGATGCCGACAGCTCGCAAGCGGATAACCGCCCGTTCGCGGGTCCGTGGACCGATACTTCAAGGATCAGTATAACGCGTGTTGATGACAAGGTCATAAGCTTCGCACGTGATTTTTCGGGATTTTCCGGAGGTGCTCACGGAATGTACGGCAGGACGGGAATCACATATGATGTGGAAACCGGAAAAAGACTCGCGCTTACCGATGTCGTGGATATAACGCAGGATCAGCTTGTAAGTGTTATCAGGGAGAAGCTTCTTGATATGCGGTCTTCCGATTCATATATGGACCTTGACGAGAACCTGAAGAACTACAGCCTTACGGCTGAAAATCCTATCGTAAGGGACCCTGATACCGATTCGGACAGCTACGAGCCGGGATTTGACTGGTACCTTGGATTTGACGGTATCCACTTCTATTTCGGACCTTACGAGATCGCGGCATATGCGATCGGAGAGTCGGATGTGGTCATCGGTTATGATGAACTCGGTGATAGTGTAAATAAAAAATACATTCCCGATATCAGCAAAGGATATATTGTCGAAGGCGGAATTCCGGTAAGTGACGGAGCATGGGAAGACGAGAACGATAACGAGCTTGAGTTTATATTCGGAACGGATGATGATACGGAGATGTACGATAACTGGATCCAGTGTAATTCTCTTACTCTCAAAAAGGGCGACAAATCTGCGGTTGCTGAGGATGAATACTTCAGTTTCAACTACAACAAAGACTCGATAAGACAGTACAGGGT
>JAILRJ010000026.1:0-19271 GCA_024698285.1 Lachnospiraceae bacterium
TCTGCTTCTGTCTTGGCGGCCGCCGCTTCTGTCTTGGCAGTTTCGTCATCTGCAAAAACAGGCAGTGCAGAAGACATTATCATACTGAGTATAAGGATAAATGATATGGTTTTTTTCATGTTGCGCCTCCCTTTCTTTAACATCCGTCCGGTTGAAACAATTCCGGCAACGGAAAACATGATACATTCTCCTGAACATCGGTTTATGTAATATATTTTCACATTTATCCCGGGAAAATACAACATGGTTTGCTTAGTTCAAATGCCTTGCAAGGAATTGGATCCCTATCTCCAAAATCCGTAAACTCTTTTGTTACCGGATTATAATACCAATGTCTTATCCCCCAATTTTTCCCCCATTTTTTCCCCCATCGATGGGGGGAAAACTGTCGAAATCAGACAAAAAGAGACGACGTATGTCGAACATAGTGATAGCCTTCAAACCCGCGCCGTTACAGCGTTTTCAGACAACAAAATAGCACCTGATGAAATCAGATGCTATTGAGTGCAGAAAAAGGGACTTGAACCCTCATGAGTGTTACCTCACACGGACCTGAACCGTGCGCGTCTGCCAATTCCGCCATTTCTGCAAATGTTGTAAGGGGGGGACCCACGTAGTGGGGAGATTCCTTACTACACGACGAGCGCCCCTTCTCCGAAGGAGAACTCAAACGTGCGAGTCTCCTTCGGTTTAAAGCACTAGTACATTTAACACTATGAAACCGTTTTTGTCAAGAATTCAGGTTCGTATACCCCATTAGCGACTCATCCACGGCGGCTGCGGCTGCTCTTCCCTCGGCGATCGCCCATACGACAAGCGATTGTCCGCGGTGCATATCACCGGCCGTAAAGATAAGTTCGTTGTTCGTTTTGTATTCTCCTTCGGCCGTGGCAACGTTACCGCGCTGATTAACATCCACTCCGAATGCGGAAGTAACATACTCCTCACTTCCGAGGAAACCTGCAGCGATAAGTACGTAATCCGCCGAGATCACTTCTTCGCTTCCCTTCACATGCTCGAATGTAACCTTACCGTCTTTGGCAACTTTTCTCTCAAGCTTTACCGTCCTGATCGATGACAGATCCTGTCCGTTGTCGCTCATAAACTCGGTTACCGTTGTCGAGTATATCCTCGGATCGTTTCCGAAGCAGAATATTGCTTCCTCCTGACCGTAATCGGTTTTGTTGACCTTTGGCCATTCGGGCCACGGGTTAGATTCAAGTCTCTCATCGGGTGCGGGAGGCATCATCTCTATCTGTATAACGCTTGATGCACCGAGCCTTATACTTGTTCCGACACAGTCGTTACCCGTATCACCGCCTCCGATAACAACGACCTTTTTATCCTTCATACTTCCGAATGAGAAGTCTGTCGCACCGATTACCTTGCCGTAATCGTAATCCTCGTCCATAACGCGTTTGCTTACCTCACGGAGGAACGGTACCGCAAACATGATCCCGCGAAGATCCCTTCCGGGTGCGGAAATGTCTCGCGGATGTGAAGCTCCACAGCAAAGAACCACCCTGTCGTATGATTTTTGCAGTTCATCTGCGGTTATATCGACGCCGACATTGACGTTACATTTGAACTCGATGCCCGATCTTTCCATGACTTCGATACGTCTGTCGACTATCCTCTTGTCAAGCTTCATGTTCGGAATGCCGTAACGAAGCAGTCCGCCCGGTCTGTCGAAACGCTCGTAAACGGTGACCTTGTGGCCTCTTCTGTTAAGAAGCTGTGCACATGCCAGTCCGGAAGGTCCGCTTCCGATCACAGCGACCGTCTTGCCGGTTCTGACCGAAGGCTCGCCCTCGTCAACGAGTCCGTGCTCGTATGCGTATTCAATAATATCTTTCTCATTATCCTTTGTCGTAACGGCTTCGGCTATGCACCCGCATGTGCAGGCCTTCTCACAAAGTGCCGGACATACTCTTCCCGTGAACTCCGGGAAACTGTGAGTCTTCATGAGTCTCCTGTATGCCTGCTCGAAGTTACCCTGATAAACAAGTTCGTTCGTCTCGGGCACAAGATTGTGAAGCGGACATCCCGATGCCATCCCGGCGATCATCACTCCCGCCTGGCAAAAAGGCACTCCGCATGCCATACATCTTGCCGCCTGCTGCTTTCTTGCTTCAAGCGGAAGCGACGTATGAAATTCGTCAAAGTTTTTGATCCTGTCCTTGGGCGCGATCGCTTCCATATCGCGCCTGTCATATTCTAAAAATCCAGTTGATTTTCCCATTGTTCACACCCCCTCCGAAATAACGCGTTTGTACTCCTCGGGTATGATCTTTTTGAACTTCCCGATGTATCCGTCAAAACCGTCAAGAATCACCCGGGCCTTCTGCGATCCGGTGTATTTGAGGTGCTTTTCCAGCATATGTCTGATCTCTTCGATATCTCCCTCTTCCTCGACGTTTTCCATGAGTACAAGTTCTTTGTTGAGGTTTCTGTACAGGGTGTTATGCTCATCGAGCACATATGCGATACCTCCGCTCATTCCGGCCGCAAAGTTCTTGCCGACCGTTCCGAGGATCACCGCAACTCCGCCCGTCATGTATTCGCAGCCGTGTTCGCCCACGCCTTCCACAACGCTCTTTGCACCTGAATTACGTACACAGTAGCGTTCTCCGGCCATGCCCGCGATATAGGCTTCACCGCTTGTTGCTCCGTAGAGAGCCACGTTACCGATTATCATGTTATTCTCGGCATCATATCCGGCATCTTCGGGTGCCTTGATCACAAGCTTTCCGCCCGACAGTCCCTTGCCGAAGTAATCGTTGGCGTCCCCCGTAAGCATCACTGTCTCGCCTTTGGGCATGAACGCTCCGAAGCTCTGTCCGCCCGCACCTTTACATATGATACGGACCGCATCGTCACGAAGACCGTTATGATGGAACTCCGTTATATAGGAGCCGATCATGGTACCGAATGCGCGGTCTGTGTTCTCGACATCGCATTCAACATCCACGGTCGTACCTGCTTCTATCGACTTTTTGATTCCTTTCCTGCCTGATATTATCTTGGAATCTCTGCGCTCTTCGAGCTTAAAATCATATGCTTTCTTCTTATCGTACGGTGCACTTATCGGACTGCTTTCACCAAGCATTCTCGACAGATCAAGCTTCGCCGCTGAGCCTCCGAGGCCTTCTTTTACTTTGATAAGATCGTACCTTCCGACAAGTTCGTCAACCGTCCTTACTCCAAGCTTTGCCATGTACTCGCGAAGCTGTCTTGCGATAAAGATCATAAAGCGTTCGACATATTCGGGCTTACCTGCAAAGTTCTTGCGAAGTTCGGGATTCTGTGTAGCTATGCCCATCGGACATGTATCAAGATTACATACACGCATCATTACGCATCCGAGTGTAACAAGCGGAGCCGTCGCAAATCCAAACTCTTCCGCGCCGAGTATTGCCGCTATCGCAACATCTCTTCCGCTCATGAGCTTACCGTCTGTCTCAACGACAACGCTGTCACGAAGGCCGTTCTGAAGAAGAGTCTGATGCGTCTCCGCAAGACCCATCTCCCACGGAAGTCCCGCATTATGTATTGAGCTTATCGGAGCTGCACCTGTACCCCCGTCATATCCGGAAATAAGTACAACACCCGCACCTGCTTTTGCAACGCCCGCTGCTATCGTTCCGACACCCGCTTCGGATACGAGCTTGACCGATATGCGTGCTTTGCTGTTCGCACATTTAAGATCGTATATGAGCTGTGCCAGATCCTCTATCGAATAAATATCGTGATGAGGAGGAGGCGATATAAGGCTGACACCGGGTGTCGAATGCCTTGTCTTGGCGATCCACGGATATACCTTCTTGCCCGGAAGATGTCCGCCCTCACCGGGTTTTGCGCCCTGGGCCATCTTGATCTGTATCTCCTGAGCACTCATAAGGTAGCGGCTCGTAACACCGAATCGTCCCGATGCGACCTGCTTGATCGCGGAGCTTTGGTCATGATCCGTACCCGCACTCTCAAGACGCTCGTCGCTCTCGCCGCCTTCTCCGCTGTTTGATTTTCCGTGCAAACGGTTCATTGCGACCGCAAGAGCCGTATGTGCTTCCTCTGAGATGGAGCCGTATGACATAGCACCCGTCTTGAACCTGCGTACGATATTGTCTTCGCTCTCCACTTCGGATATATCGATACCTTTGGCGGGATAATCGAAATCGAGTATGCTCCTTATGTATCCGGTAGACTCCTTATCGACCATCTCCGTATACTTTTTGAACTTATCGTAATCGTCCTCACGTGTAGCACTCTGGAGCATATGGATCGTCTGAGGATTGTAGCGGTGTGTCTCGCCTCCGCTCCTTGCCTTATGAAATCCTACAGAATCGAGGCTCAGATCAACGTCAAGTCCGAGAGGATCAAATGCTCTCGAATGCTGTCTGTCTGTAGCTTCCGCGATATCCTCTATCTCTATTCCGCCGATCCTTGATACGGTGCCCGCAAAATATCTGTCGATGACAGACTGCGCGATACCGACCGCTTCGAATATCCTGCTGCCCTGATATGACTGTATCGTCGATATGCCCATCTTGGATGCTATCTTGACTATACCGTTTACGACCGCCTTGTCGTAATCCGATACAGCCGCGTAGTAATCTTTTACGAGTATACCGTCATCGATAAGTTCTCTGATCGTAGCGTGTGCCACATATGGATTGACCGCACAAGCACCGAATCCGAGAAGCGTTGCGAAATGATGAACGTCCCTCGGCTCACCGACTTCAAGTATCAGTGACATAGCCATACATTTCTTTGTCGAAACAAGATAGTTATGAACGGCCGAAACGCACAGAAGCGAAGGTATGGCGACGTGATTTTCGTCAACGCCTCTGTCTGAAAGGATAAGAATGCAAGCTCCGTTCTTATATGCCCTGTCGACCTCTACGAAGAGGTTTGAAAGCGCTTTGTCGAGAGGAGTTCCTTTATAGTAGAGAGTCGATACCTTTGCAACGCTGATGCCGTGTCCGGACAGATGCTCTATCTTCATAAGATCGAGATCCGAAAGTATCGGATTATTGATCTTAAGCACATTGCAGTTAGACGGTTTATCCGACAAAAGATCTCCGTTCTTGCCGGCATATACGCATGTTGCGGTTACGATCTTCTCTCTTACCGCATCGATGGGCGGGTTCGTTACCTGCGCGAACAGCTGCTTGAAGTAATCGAACAGCGGTCTGTACTGCTTGGACAGGACCGCAAGGGGTGTGTCTACACCCATCGATCCGATCTGCTCGCTTCCGGAAAGCGCCATCGTATATATGCGCTCACGGCACTCCTCGTATGTGTATCCGTATGAACGCTGAAGTCTTTCAAGATCTTTTCCCTCGATCGAAGGAACAGCCTCGTTGGGGATCTTCAGTTCCGCCAATCTGATAAGATTCGAATCGAGCCATTCGCCGTAAGGCTCGCGCATTGCGTATCTGTCTTTGATCTCGCGGTCGGTGTATATCTTACCGGTCTTCGTATCTGCAAGTATCATCTTACCCGGATACAGGCATCCCTTCTCCGTGATCTTCGACTCATCCATAGGAAGGACTCCGACCTCGGATGAAAGTATCAGACGTCCGTCATTGCAAATGTAATATCTCGAAGGACGCAGACCGTTCCTGTCAAGGATCGCCGCCATTGAGTCACCGTCCGAAAGCATTATAGATGCGGGGCCGTCCCACGGCTCCATCATCGTCGCATAATACTGATAGAAATCTCTCTCCTCGACCGAAAGCGTATCGTTGTTTTCCCAAGGTTCGGGAACGAGTATCATAGCTGCGAGCGCGGGCTCCATACCACCCATGATCATGAACTCGAGAGCATTGTCGAGCATGGCCGAATCGGATCCCTCACCCGATATTACGGGCAACACTTTTCCGAGCTCCTCATCGGTGAAGCAGCTCGTCCTTATCGTCTCCTCACGTGCGACCATCTTGTCGACGTTACCGCGGATCGTGTTGATCTCTCCGTTATGCACTATGAACCTGTTGGGGTGTGCACGAAGCCAGCTCGGATTCGTATTCGTGGAAAATCGCGAATGCACCATTGCTATGGCCGACTCGAAGTCCTTGTCATTAAGGTCTTCAAAGAACGTGCGGAGCTGTCCCACAAGGAACATTCCTTTATAGACTATCGTTCTGCATGAGAGCGATGCAACATATGTGTCATCGGTTGAGTGTTCGAACACACGCCTTACGACGTACAGTTTTCTGTCAAAATCAAGATCCTCGGTCATATCTTTCGGGCGCTTGACAAATCCCTGATATATCGCCGGACATGTCGACAGAGCCCTCTGTCCGAGGACTTTCTCATTTACGGGAACACGCCTCCAGCCGAGGAATTCAAGTCCCTCCTTGCCGGTGATGATCTCGAACATCTTCATTGACTGCATCCTTGCAAGTTCTTCCTGTGGGAAGAAAATCATTCCGACGCCGTATGATCTTGCTTCGCCGAGCTTTATTCCCTCCGCAAGGCATGCCTTAGCCATGAACTTATGCGGTATCTGGGTCATCATTCCGACACCGTCACCGGTCTCGCCTTCGGCATCTTTTCCGGCACGGTGCTCGAGGTTCTCGACTATCGAGAGCGCATCGCTTACTATGTCATGGCTTGCTTTTCCGTGTATGTTTATTATGGATCCGACACCGCAATTATCGTGTTCGAACTGCGGTTCATAAAGAGTCTTCATTATATGTCACTCCTTCCCTGATCAATACCTTTGTGTTCAAGTGCCGCCGAGATGAGACCCGCGAAGAGCGGATGCGGCATATCCGGTCTCGACTTGAACTCGGGATGTGCCTGTGTTGCTACAAAATACGGATGTCCGGTAAGTTCGATCATCTCGACGATCCTTCCGTCGGGTGATGTTCCGGATAGTACCATTCCGTTCTTTGTCAGGATATCCCTGTAGTCGTTGTTGACTTCATACCTGTGACGGTGTCTCTCGCTTATCTCCTTTTTACCGTAGAGCGCGAAGGCTTTCGTTCCTTCCGCCAGAACACACGGATAAGCGCCGAGACGAAGTGTCCCGCCGATATCTTCAAGCTTTTCTTTTTCCGGGAGAATATGGATCACCGGATCGGGTGTTTCGGGAACCAGTTCCGAAGATGCCGCTTCGCGAAGTCCGCATACAGACCTTGCAAATTCCACTATCGCAAGCTGCATTCCGAGGCATATTCCCAGATACGGAATATTGTTCTTTCTTGCATAACCGGCTGCGGCTATCTTGCCTTCGGTCCCGCGGCTTCCGAATCCTCCGGGAACGATGAGTCCGTCAACATCCCCGATAGTATCCTTTGCATTGTCTTCGGTCACGTCTTCCGCATCCACCCAGCGGATCGTAACTTCCGTCTGATTGGCTATCCCGCCGTGCTTTAAAGCTTCTACGACGGACAGATATGCATCATGAAGCGCAACGTACTTTCCCACGATGGCGATGGTAACTTCGCTTCTGGGATTTTCAAAATCATCCGTAAGCTTTCTCCACGCCTTAAGATCCGGCTCCGGGCAAGACAGCCCGAGGCATTCGCACACCCTCTGAGCAAGATGCTCGTCCTCCAGCATCAGCGGGACTTCGTAGAGCGAACGTGCATCCAGATTCTGAAGAACGTTTTCTTTTCTGACATTACAGAAAAGAGCGATCTTCGCGCGCATGCTCTCATCGATCGGAAGATCCGACCGGCATACGATAACATCCGGCCACAATCCCATGCTCTGCAAGGTCTTGACGCTCATCTGGGTGGGCTTAGTCTTGAGCTCGCCCGAAGCCTTCAAATATGGGATAAGAGTAACATGTATGATAACGGAATTGTTTCTTCCGATATCAACCTGAAATTGCCTGATAGCCTCAAGGAAAGGCTGGCTCTCGATATCTCCGACCGTGCCTCCGATCTCGATTATGGAGATCGTTACATCATCGGATTCTTTTTCCTTATGAAATCTTGCCTTGATCTCATTCGTTATATGCGGGATGACCTGTACGGTACCGCCGCCGTAATCTCCGTGGCGTTCCTTGTTGAGTACCGTCTGGTATATCTTTCCCGTGGTAACGTTCGAATTGTAGTCGAGCGATTCGTTTATGAACCTTTCATAATGACCGAGATCAAGATCGGTCTCCGTTCCGTCATCGGTAACGAACACTTCACCGTGCTGGATCGGGTTCATCGTTCCCGGATCGACATTGATGTAGGGATCGAACTTCTGCATCGTAACACGGTAGCCTCTTGCTTTAAGAAGCCTGCCCAAAGAAGCGGCGGTTATTCCCTTGCCAAGTCCCGATACGACGCCGCCCGTAACAAATACATACTTGACCATAGCCGCCTCACTTTCCGCTTGCGCCGTAGTTTGACAGTACCCTTGCGGAAGGATCGTTGACGTTGCATCCTTCCCATTCCTTGTTGGGCATCCAGAAATCGACGATCATTTCCGCCTGATCCGGATAGAACTGTTCAAACAGTTCACGGTACAGCAGCGATTCCTTTGTGAATGGCTGAGCATGTGTGTATTTTGCACGAAGTGTCTCGAACTCTTCGTCGGTGTATTTTTCCTCGGCAAATTCCTTCAGATAGTCGACCATCGAATGTCCGACAGCATCCGAGAATGCCGCTTTCTCACGCATAAGAATATCGTAAGGAAGATAGTCACCCTCGAATGCATGACGAAGGAGGTATTTACCTTTATTGTATTTATTCAGTTTCATCTCGGGATCTATGCTCATGACATATGAGACAAAATCAAGATCGCCGAACGGAACTCTTGCTTCAAGAGAGTTGACCGAGATACATCTGTCCGCGCGAAGCACATCGTACATGTAAAGCTCGCGTATCCTCTTTGCGGCTTCTTCCTGGAAAGCCTCGGCATCGGGTGCGAAGTCGGTATACTTGTATCCGAACAGCTCATCCGATATCTCTCCGGTCAGGATGACTCTTACATCGCTTCTCTCATGTATCGCTTTGCAGCACAGATACATTCCTATCGAAGCCCTGATGGTTGTGATGTCATATGTTCCGAGAAGATGAACGACATCCGGAAGGGCTTTTAAAACATCGTTCTTCGTGATGATGACTTCCGTATGATCCGAATGGATATAGTCTGCAACCTGCTTTGCATACTTAAGATCTATCGCATCCTCGCTCATTCCGATCGCGAATGTTTTGATAGGTTTACATAATATCTTGGACGAAACGGCACAAACGAGTGAACTGTCAAGTCCTCCCGAAAGCAGGAAGCCTACAGGCGAATCCGAATCGAGACGCTTCCTGATGCCTTCGACAAGTTTGTCATGAATGTTGGAGCAGACCGTTTCAAGATCGTCACGGATATATTCCGTAACGCTTGCGGGATCCGCATATTGTGTGAACTTCCCGTCGGCAAAGAAATGTCCGGGCGGGAAAGGTGATATCTTCTTGCACAGTCCGACGAGGTTTTTGGCTTCGCTCGCAAATACGAGCCCTCCGTCGTCACTGTATCCGTAGAACAGCGGTCTGATACCGATAGGGTCTCTGGCCGCAACAAAATCTTTCTTCTTTCCGTCGTAGATCACGCATGCGAACTCCGCATCGAGCATTTTGAACATGTCCGTGCCGTAAAGTTCGTACATCGGAAGGAGGATCTCGCAGTCGCTGTCGCTTGCGAACTTATATCCTCTTGCAATCAGGTCTTCCTTGATCTTACGGAATCCGTATATCTCTCCGTTGCAGACGACACTGTTGCCGTCCAGTTTGAAAGGCTGCATGCCTTCCTCAGACAGTCCCATTATCGAGAGTCTCTCGAATCCGAGAACAGCTCCGTCAAGCTTTACTATCCTCTGACTGTCAGGTCCTCTTGACACCGTCCTGTCAAAGAACGGTTTGATATCACCGATCGACAGGCCCTCGCCAAGGTATCCGAAAATTGAACACATGTTACTCTTCCTTCTTTCCTTTGTTTTTTATCCCATATATTTTGTAAATGATCTATATAAAAAAGGGCGCTTTCCCCATAAGGGGAAAACGCCTTTGTTTCCCTTAAGTCCGCTTTTGCGCGATACTTAAACGTAGAACAGAATCTGCTCGTATGTCGGGTACGGAAGATATCCTTCGGGGATGAGCGGCTCCGCAAGGTCTGCCGTCTTCCTTATCTCTTCCATATCGGTCACGATCACATCGTGGTAGAACTTCGCCTGCTCGATATCCGGATCCATGCTCTCGGCCTTGTCGACATCCTTTGCAAGTTTCTCGGTAGCCTTGATGACTTCGTCGTAGTACTCGGAAAGCTTCTCGATCAGATCCTTCTGTGTAGCCGAAGCAGCCTTGATACCGAGTTCCTTCTTGGCAAGTGCAGACTGTGTCAGGTCGTCGATGTAATCCATGAGAGAGGGTGCGAACTGCTTCTGTACCATATCCTGCAGCGTAAGAGCTTCGATATGGAGTGTCTTCGTATAGTTCTCGATCCTGATCTCATATCTCGACTGAAGCTCTGTCTCTGAGTAGATGTGATGCTTCGTGAACATCTTGACGTTCTTGTCTGCGATAAGAGCCGGCATAGCATCAGGTGTTGATTTGAGGTTGAAGAGTCCTCTCTTCTCCGCCTCTTTGACCCATTCGTCCGTATATCCGTTACCGTTGAAGATGATCCTCTTATGCTTTGTGATCGTCTCCTTAACAAGCTTCTTGACAGCCTCGTCCATATCCTCGGGCTTTACATCCTTTAATACTTCGTAGAAGCATGAAAGCGATTCCGCAACGGATGTGTTGAGCATGATGTTCGGGCCTGCGACCGAAACGCTCGATCCGAGTGATCTGAACTCGAACTTGTTTCCTGTAAATGCGAAAGGCGATGTACGGTTTCTGTCCGTTGTATCCTTTGCAAAATGAGGAAGTACCTTCGCACCTGTCTCGATCGTAACCTTCTCGGCATTCTTGAAGTACTCACCCTTCTCGACAGCCTCAATGACCGAGTTAAGCTCGTCGCCCAGGAAGATTGATATTATTGCGGGAGGAGCTTCGTTTGCGCCGAGCCTGTGGTCATTGCCCGCACTTGCGACCGATAATCTGAGAAGATCCGCATAATCGTCAACCGCCTTGATGACTGCCGAGAGGAACAGCAGGAACTGCGTGTTCTCTCCGGGGGTCTTGCCGGGATTGAGAAGGTTCTCTCCGCTGTTGGTCGTAAGTGACCAGTTGTTGTGCTTACCGGAACCATTGATGCCTGCGAAAGGCTTCTCATGAAGCAGGCACGCAAAGCCATGCTTTTCGGCTACCTTCTTCATGATCTCCATCGTCAGCTGGTTGTGATCTACCGCTACGTTTGTCGTATCAAACACCGGAGCGAGCTCATGCTGACTCGGAGCAACCTCGTTGTGCTTTGTCTTGGCGGGAATACCGAGTTTCCACAGTTCCTTGTCAAGATCATGCATATATGCCGCTACTCTCGAACGAAGATTTCCGAAATAGTGATCGTCCATCTCCTGTCCCTTGGGAGCGGGTGCACCGAGAAGTGTTCTTCCGGTAAATATCAGGTCTTTTCTCTTCTTGTAATCTTCAAGATCTATAAGGAAGTATTCCTGCTCGGGACCGACTGTTGTCAGTACGGATGAAACATCATCTCTTCCGAGGAGTTTTAATACTTTAACTGCTTCCTTGCTTATCGCGTCCATCGAACGAAGGAGCGGTGTCTTCTTGTCGAGTGCCTCACCGCTGTATGAACAGAACGCTGTCGGAATGTAAAGTGTTCCGTCCTTAATGAAAGCGGGGCTTGTAGGATCCCATGCCGTATAACCTCTTGCTTCGAATGTCGCGCGGATTCCGCCCGAAGGAAAACTTGAAGCATCCGGCTCGCCCTTTACGAGTTCCTTGCCCGAGAACTCCATGATGACCTCACCTTTGTCGGTGGGACATATGAAGCTGTCATGCTTTTCAGCGGTATAACCCGTCATGGGCTGGAACCAGTGAGTGAAATGTGTGGCTCCGTTTTCAACTGCCCACTCCTTCATTGCTACGGCTACTGCATTCGCAACGTCGAGCTCAAGGTGGGTGTTGTTGTCGATTGTCTTCCGAAGTGCTTTGTACATGTCATTCGGAAGTTTCTCTCTCATGATCTTATCTGTAAATACACAGCTTCCGAAAAGTTCGGGAATTGATTGTTCCATAACGGTGTCCTCCTATACCATATTTTTCGCAAAAGAAAAAGGCACCCGGGACTTCGTCCCAAGCGCCTTTGCTCTTACGAAGAAAAATATAAACTTATGAAAATGAAATGTCAATACTTTTTTGTTATTCAACATCCTGAAGAGCCGCGTAGTTCTCTTCACCTGTCCTGATCTTAACGACTCTGGTCACGTTGTAAACGAATATCTTACCGTCTCCGATATGACCCGTGTAAAGGGCTTTCTTGGATGCCTCGATGACCGAATCAACAGGGATGCCGGATACGATGACTTCGACCTTGATCTTGGGAAGAAGTGTAGCATCCATCTCAACTCCTCTGTAGAATTCTCCGGCGCCCTTCTGGATGCCGCAGCCCATAACCTGTGTGACTGTCATACCGGTAACACCGAGTTCGTTGAGTGCTTTCTTCAAAGCATCGAATCTTGCAAGTTTTGCAATGATCGATACTTTATGCATTCCCGTATCGTAGAATGCGCTTCCCTCTGCGGGAACCGTGACTTCCTTGATGACTTTGACGGAAGCGTTCTTCTGAGCCTCTGTAGCTTTGTCATAAGCGCTCTCACCGAGGTTGGTGTTCTCGTTAACATCCATAACCGTACCGGTCATATCCTGGATCGAGAATCCCGAATATGCACTCGGAAGACCGTGTTCGCTGATGTCCAGACCTTCTATCTCCTCTTCGGCTGAAGCACGAAGACCGAGAGTCTTTTTGATGATAAAGAATGCTATATAGATCGTTACCGCTGTCCAAGCTGCCGTAGCAAGAAGTCCCACGAACTGGATACCGAGAAGTTTTACCCCGCCGCCGTAGAACAGGCCGAGAAGTTTCTCACCGTCGGCACCCGCAAGTGAATATGTGGGTGTTGAATCCGTTGCGAACAGACCTACGGCAAGCGTACCCCAAATACCGTTTATAAAATGTACCGCACATGCACCGACGGGATCGTCAACACGTGCAACGTAATCGAAGAACCATACGCCGAACACTACCAGAAGTCCGGCAACACCGCCGACGATAAGTGCACCGTATACATCAACCACATCACAGGGTGCGGTGATCGCTACAAGGCCTGCAAGTGAGGCGTTGAGGCACATGGAAACATCGGGCTTGCCGTATTTAACCCATGTGAGGATCATACATACAACAGTTGCGATAGCCGGTGCGATAGTTGTTGTAACAAATATGGAACCGAGCTGATCGAGGTTTGTTGCGGCTGCACCGTTGAATCCGTACCAGCCGAGCCACAGGATGAATACACCGAGTGCGGCGATAGGAATGTTATGTCCGGGGAAAGCGTTTACTTTTACGATCTTGCCTTTCTCGTCCTTCTCGTATTTTCCGATACGGGGGCCGAGCATTGCGGCACCGATAAGCGCGCACAGTCCGCCTACCATATGGATACAGTTGGAACCGGCAAAATCATGAAATCCCATCTGAGCAAGCCAGCCGCCGCCCCATGTCCAGTGTGCTTCGATCGGATATATCACTGCCGAAATAACTGCCGAATACACACAGTATGAAATGAAACGTGTACGCTCTGCCATGGCACCGGATACGATCGTAGCGGTCGTTGCACAGAACACAAGGTTGAACACGAAGTTCGACCAGTCAAACGATGCATAGTTGGTAAATATGTCAAGTGTCGGAAGACCGACAAATCCACCGAGCGTATCCTCTCCGAGGAAAAGTCCGAAACCGAGAAGGATGAACACTACCGTACCTATGCAGAAATCCATAAGGTTCTTCATCAGGATATTGCCTGCGTTCTTGGCCCTCGAAAAACCCGTTTCACACATTGCAAATCCTGCCTGCATCCAAAAGACGAGCGCGGCACCTATGAGGAACCATACGCCGTAGACTTCTTTTTGGATGTACTCCATAATCTCACCACTCATATTTTTCACCTCCTCATTAATATTCCGCCATGCATCCCGGAAAAATCGAAAGGCCGCCGGAGATAGTCTCCTGCGGCCTCTTTGCCAAAACACATCAGATCTTATGATCTGCGACGGTATGAATAGTCAGATTAAAAAAGGCGCTTGGTAAATTCCAAACGCCTTTGTTTATGTGATGATTGTATAACCGATTTTGTCATTTGACAATAGTCATATTTACACAAATGTTTTGTCGATGAAAACAAAAATTTTGTACAAATCAGAATATCGTTGAAACCTTGATCGTCTGTTCCTCAAGTACGTCAAGCAGCACTCTTACCGTATCAAGCGATGTGAATATGGTAACGTTATTCTCTATCGCACAGCGCCTTATCGCAGCGCCGTCAACGTAGTGAACGCCCGACAGAACAGCACGGCTGTTGATCACATAGGCAACGTTTCCGGAACGGATCGCGTCGAGAATTTCCTCGCTTCCTTCGGACAGTTTCTTCCTGATGCGCGTCTTGACTCCGTAATTGTTCAGGTACTCACCTGTAAGCGATGTGGCTTCGATATTAAATCCCATATCGTAAAATCGTTTGATGAGAGGCATCGCTTCCATCTTATCTTCATCGGCAAGAGATACGATCACGGTTCCGTAATTTCGAAGCTTTATCCCCGACGCAACGAGAGCCTTATACATCGCACGGTGAAGTTTGTCATCGTAACCGATGGCTTCACCCGTAGACTTCATCTCGGGAGACAGATACGAATCCATTCCCTTCAGTTTCGAGAATGAGAATGCCGGAACCTTGACGCACCATCTCTTTTTCTCTTCCGGATATATCGTAAAGAGTCCCTGCTCCCTAAGCGAAGTTCCGAGTATGCATTTTGTCGCGATATCGGCGAGCGAATATCCGGTTGCCTTTGACAGGAACGGAACCGTTCTCGACGATCTCGGATTGACTTCTATTATGTACACTCTTTCGTCTTCATCGACGATGAACTGGATGTTAAACAGTCCGACAATACCTATGCCCACACCGAGCTTCTTCGTATACTCGAGTATCGTTCCCTTGACTTTATCCGAAAGAGAGAACGGAGGATATACGCTTATCGAGTCTCCCGAATGAACTCCGGTCCTCTCGACAAGTTCCATTATTCCGGGAACGAACACGTTGATACCGTCGCAAACCGCATCGACTTCGACTTCCTTACCCTTGATGTATTTGTCGACAAGCACCGGCTTGTCCTCATCGATCTCAACAGCACTCTTGAGATAACGTCTCATTTCCTCTTCCTTCGACACTATCTGCATCGCGCGCCCGCCCAGCACGAAGCTCGGACGTACAAGTACCGGATAACCTATCTCTTCGGCAGCGGCAACTCCCGCCTCAACATTGGTGACAGCAACACCCTTGGGCTGCGGAATATCAAGATCGAGCAACACTTTTTCGAACGCGTCCCTGTTCTCCGCCCGCTCGATCGCCTCGCAGTCGGTTCCGATGATCTTTACACCGTACTCAAGAAGCGGCTCCGCAAGGTTGATCGCGGTCTGTCCTCCGAGTATCGCGATGACTCCTTCGGGTTTTTCCGTCTCGATTATATTGACTACATCCTCAACACACAGCGGTTCGAAATACAGCTTGTCACTCGTCGTGTAATCGGTCGATACCGTCTCCGGATTGTTGTTTATGATTATGGCTTCATATCCCTGTTCCTTGATCGTCTTGACCGCATGAACCGTCGAATAATCAAACTCCACACCCTGGCCGATACGGATAGGTCCGGACCCGAGCACTATGATCTTCCTGTTCGAAGTTATCTTCGATTCGTTCTCATCCTCGTATGTCGAATAGAAATACGGAACGTAGGATTTGAACTCCGATGCGCACGTATCGATCATCTTATAGACGGGCATGATGCCGCACTCTTTTCGAAGATTAAATATCTCATGGGCATCCTTCTTCCACAGCACCCCGACCTCACGGTCGGAAAATCCCATCTTCTTAGCTTCGTATAACAGATCCTTATCTCCCGGCGAAGCCGAAAGTCGCTCCTCCATATCGGTGATCGTTTTGAACCTGTCGATAAAGAATCTGTCTATTCCGGTTATCTGCGAAATGCGGGAAGGTGTCTCGCCCATACGAAGAAGACGCGCTATCGCATATATCCTGTCGTCGGTACCGGTCCTGATATATTCTTCAAGTTCCTCTTTTGAGTACGGATCGAACTTCTCGAGATACAGATGGAATGCTCCGACTTCAAGAGATCTGATCGCTTTAAGAAGACTTTCCTCTATCGTCCTTCCGACGCTCATTACCTCGCCGGTAGCTTTCATCTGTGTGCCGAGACTGTTGTTCGCATCCGAGAACTTATCAAACGGAAATCTCGGCATCTTCGTTATGACATAGTCCATAGACGGTTCGAACGCCGCAACGGTATTTGCAAGTTGTATCTCCTCGAGATGCATGCCGACCGCGATCTTCGCACTGACTCTTGCAATCGGATAACCGCTCGCTTTTGATGCGAGTGCCGAAGATCTCGACACTCTCGGGTTGACTTCTATCAGATAGTAATCGAAAGAATCGGGATCGAGTGCGAACTGAACATTGCATCCGCCTTCGATCTTAAGTGCACGGATTATCTTGAGTGCAGAAGATCGGAGCATCTGATAGTCCTTGTTCGTAAGCGTCTGGCTCGGACACACAACTATGGAGTCTCCGGTATGTATGCCGACCGGGTCGATGTTCTCCATGTTACATATCGTTATCGCGGTATCGTTCGCATCCCTTATTACTTCGTATTCTATCTCCTTGTATCCCCTGACGCTCTTCTCGACAAGCACCTGATGTGCGGGGGAGAGTGCAAGGGCGTTCTTCATTATCTCGCGGCACTGTTCCTCGTTATCGGCAAATCCTCCGCCGGTTCCGCCGAGCGTGTATGCCGGGCGAAGTACTACCGGATATCCTATCTTATTCGCCGCTTCAAGGCCTTCCTCCATCGAGCCTGCGATAAGCGAAGGCAGGATCGGCTCTCCTATCCTTACGCACAGTTCCTTGAACAGTTCCCTGTCCTCGGCCATCTCAATACTTTCTATGCTCGTTCCGAGAAGTTTTGCGCCGCACTCGTCAAGTACGCCTTTCTTCTCAAGCGCGACCGCAAGGTTTAATCCGGTCTGTCCGCCTATACCCGCAAGTATCGCATCAGGACGTTCCATACGTATTATCTTTGCGACAAATTCGAGAGTCAGCGGCTCCATATACACCTTATCCGCTATGACCTCATCCGTCATTATCGTCGCGGGATTGGAGTTACACAAAACAACCTCATAGCCTTCCTCGCGAAGTGCCAGACAAGCCTGCGTTCCCGCGTAGTCAAATTCGGCCGCCTGTCCTATGACTATGGGGCCCGATCCTATGACGAGTATCTTTTTTATATCGCTTCTCTTGGGCATTATCTTCCTGCCTTTCCGCCGTTACATTTCAATCATGTCAAAGAACCTGTCGAACAGATACTCACTGTCGCAAGGTCCCGGAGCGCTCTCGGGATGGTACTGTACCGAGAAGAGTCTGTCTGCCTCGCACCTGACGCCTTCCACCGTATCATCGAGAAGATTGATATGCGTGATCTCAAGATTCGTACCGTGAAGGCTTTCCGGTACGACCGCATACGAATGATTCTGCGATGTTATCTCTATCTTTCCGGTCAGCATGTTCCTTACGGGGTGATTCCCCCCGCGGTGTCCGAACTTAAGCTTATACGTCTTGGCACCGTATGCAAGGCTTATTATCTGATGTCCGAGACATATGCCGAATATGGGGAGCTTTCCTATGAGTTGTTTCATCGTTTCAATCGTCGGAGCGCATGACTCGGGATCTCCCGGGCCGTTTGAAATGAACACTCCGCACGGATCATACTTCAGTATCGTTTGAGCATCGGTATCCCACGGAACAACCGTGAGCGATGCGTCTCTTTTGCTCATCATCCTGAGGATATTCTTCTTGATGCCACAGTCGATAACGACAATGGGACGACGTGATTTTCCCGAAGGGGCGGGAATGACATATGTGTTCTTTGTGCTCGCCCTTGCAACCTGATCGGTTGGCGGGATCCAGTTCGTAAGATCCGAAAGCGCACGGTCGTTATCGTTACCGGCATCCGTAATAAGGGCCTTACAGCTTCCCTTGTCCCGGATATGCCTTGTAAGTGTTCTCGTATCTATTCCGGATATTCCGGCTATGTCGTACTTCTTCATTGTATCGGAAAGCGTGGCGGAACACCTGAAGTTGGAAGGTCCCGAGCAGCAGTTTCTTACGATCATCCCGGATATTCCGGGGATATCGGATTCGTTGTCGTCATCGCATATACCGTAATTACCGATGAGCGGATATGTCATAACGACCGCCTGATCCGTATATGACAGGTCAGACAGTATCTCCTGGTATCCGACCATGGACGTGTTGAACACGAGCTCAACATATTTGTCTTCTGCGCTCCCGAATCCGAAGCCCTCGTATATGCTTCCGTCTTCAAGGACCACTTTTCTGTCAAATCTCTGTTTCATCGATATATCTCCCATCGAAGCATGCTTTGCAAAGCGGCAGGCCGTGCGTCATCACGTCGAGATCTTCTATAGACAGATACTCGAGTGAGTCGGCTCCTATCCTCTGCCGTATCTCTTCCTTCGTGTGTCCGTTCGCAATGAGTTCGGAATTATCCGGGACGTCCGTTCCATAATAACACGGATGAAGAAAAGGAGGCGAAGAAATCCTGACATGCACTTCAAGAGCGCCGAATCTCCTCATCTCCTTTATTATGTTCGCAAGAGTCGTACCTCGTACGATGGAATCGTCCGTCAGAACGATCCTCTTTCCCTTTACAACGTCTTCTATTACGCGAAGTTTTATCGCTACTGCGCTGGTGCGTTCTTCTTTTGTCGGTTTGATGAACGTCCTTCCCACATAACTGTTCTTGGCAAAAGCGAGTTCGAACGGGATTCCCGCTTCCATTGCAAACCCCGCCGCCGCAGTCAGCCCCGAATCAGGCACTCCCGTAACGACATCGGCCTTAACCGGATAACGCCTTGCAAGAGACCTTCCGCCTTCGATCCGTGCGGCATAGACGGACAGCCCGTCTATCTTTGAATCAAGTCTTGCGAAGTAAATGTATTCAAACACGCAGTGTGCTTTAACAGCTGAGTTCAGTATCTGTTTTGATGTCACGCCGGACTCGGTTATGATG
>JAILRJ010000035.1:0-14005 GCA_024698285.1 Lachnospiraceae bacterium
ATCGCCAATATCTCAGGCTGTAGCGAGAGCGGCAGATCCCCGAATCCGGGCGAAAATCTCGGACGCAGCTTTGACTGATACGAATCGCAGAACATGTTGCAGAGCGTCTCGGCTCTCTCCGCTCCGATCGCCTGCAAGAAAAGCGCCCTGACCGGATCGAGCTTCGAATACTTTTTGATCAGTCTGTCTATCCCCGGTCCGATCGTTGCCACAAATACCACGACCCTTTTACATCCGGCAAGATTTCCCGCCAGATCCCGGCTCGTTATCTTCAAATGGTCAAGGTCAATATCCCCCGACTCTTCGTCAAGCGATATGACCGGCAGTTCACAGTATGACACACGGTACGACAGCGATGCGAACTTCCTGCATTCGCTTATACAGTCTTCCATCAGGTTCAACATCTTCTCATCGGTACAGCCGCCGCACATGGCATAGCGCAGCACTTCTCTGCGCACCACCTCAGGCTCATCGAATGATTTGATCCCCTGTGCCGTCATTTTGTTACTATTTCCGAAAGATTATCAAGGATGGCTTTTGCAACATACGGCTTGTTCATCGAGTAAACGTGAATGAACCTTATGCCGTTCGCATAAAGATCGATTATCTGATCGGTCGCATAAGCAATCCCGGCCTGGGACATGGCTTCGGGATTATCCCCGAACGCATCTACAAGGCTCTTGAAACGCTGCGGCATGAATGAGCCCGAAAGCTTGATCGCACGCGCCACCTGATTCGCATTCGTGATCGGCATGATACCCGGAATGATCGGGCAGGTTATACCCGCCTCCCTGATCTTGTACAGGAAGTTATAGAAAAGATTATTGTCGAAGAACATCTGCGTCGTCAAAAAGTCCGCTCCGGCGTCAACCTTCTCTTTCAGATACTTTATATCTTCCTTCTGGTTGGCGCTCTCCGGGTGTACTTCCGGATAGCACGCAGCTCCTATGCAAAAATCATTTCCGCTTTCCTTGATATCCCTGATGAGCTCCACCGCATGACGGTATGCCCATCCGCTCCTGTCGGCGCCTTCCATCTCGGGTGTAAGATCACCGCGAAGAGCCATGATGTTCTCGATGCCCGCTGCCTTGATATCGGCGATACGCTCTTTGACGGTCTCCTTCGTTGAGCTGACACATGTCAGATGCGCAAGGCACGGAACCTTATATGAACTTTCTATATCCTTTGCTATGTCGATCGTATACTTGCTTGTTCCGCCTCCCGCTCCGTATGTAACTGACATAAAGAAAGGCGAAAGGGCGGCGATACTTTCAGCCGCCGCCTGTACACTCTCGTATTTATCACTTGTCTTTGGCGGGAACACTTCGAATGACATTCTGTTCCCTGACTCCTTAAACAGATCACGAATCTTCATTGAATGATTTCCTTGATTAATTTACTGATGAATAACCGAAACCGTTACAGATCGCATCAACGGCAACTCCGCTCTGGCACAGCGGGCATTCCTCGGGACGGAAGCTCTTGTAATCAGGCAGATCTCTTACTGAATAGAGCGATCTGATCGGAAGGCTCTCGATCTGTGTTGCGAGCGTGAATATCGCAGATATTCCTATCGGCGTTCCGCCGTAAAATCTGATCGAGCCGAGCGCGCTCTTGAGCGTGCTTCCCGTCGTTGCCGTATCAATGAGAACGAGCACCTTCTTGCCGTGGATCATGTGCTTGTTGTTCTCCCTGAACATCATCTGTCCGCTGACGTTGTACTCGGGACTCGTGATGTACATGGTCTGGTGACGGTTGGCGGATATCATTCCGGCCTTTGTCAGCTTGTTGGCCATATAGGACCCGATCACCTCGGTACCGTTGAGGCACAGTATCGTATCGATGACATCGGATGCAAGATACATCTCGGCCAGTTCCTCCCCCGTGGCCCTTGCCTCACGCTGTCTTGACTTCATGTCCGTAAGATCCATGTAATAGTTTACATGCGTGTTTGGTGTGATGAAATGACCCGGTACATAACGGAGCACAACATCCTTGTTCTTGGAATGATCGATCTTCCTGTAATTCTGCATTGTCTTCCCCTCCTGAGTGAATAAATCTAAATCTTGTAAGATTATAACACTTAAACCACAAAATAAGCAACAAGACTTACGCGTTTCGGTTGAAAAATCAGCATATCTCGGGTTATAATCATATAGGTTTAAGGAGACGTTATGGAATTCATACAAAAACACAGAAAAACGATCGGCACTTTGGCCGGTATCGCAATATTCATGCTCGGCATATTCGCCGTGCTGTTCTATATCTACAAACGCTGCAGAGCTGAGTTTAACGCCGATTTTACGGACACGATCCTCTGGGCGAACGCATCGGTCGAGAGCGGTAAGTTCTATAATCCCGACTATTGGTATGCATATTTCCTGCCTTTTTCGGGCATCCCTCTCATGATCCCGATCGTTGCCGTATTCGGGCTGACGTATTTTTCTCATCAGCTCGGAATGACGCTGTTTGTGATCATATTTGCGATCGCGCTTGTTCTCTTCATGAGAGCGTGCGAATGCAACACGTTCGAGACATTCGCCCTTTCGGGGCTCGTTCTCATATTCATGTGTGCCTCATCGATCACCCGAATGATCTTCTATGGCCACATCATCCATTACAGCCTTGCGATCGTGTTCATGTGTTTTGCGTTCGCGCTCACCCGTCGGTCATCTCTCTGGGATCCTTCGCTTCCCAAAGGAAAAACCTATACGATCATCATCGCGGTGTTTGCCGCGCTTTGCTGTACAAACGGAGTCGCAACCTGTCTTCTGTTCTTCGTTCCGTTTGCGGGATCTCTCGTACTCGAACGCTATCTCGATAAGCGTCCCATTTCATACGAAGGAGACAAAAATCTCATACACGATATGCTGATCCTTGCAGCCGGAGGCCTTGCGGGAATAGCAGTCAAGATGCTCTTCTTTTCCAGCAGCGAATACGAGGATTCGATCACGGCACTTCTTCCGTCCGACGGATGGGTATGGAAGCAGAGCCCGTTCCTTCTCGAATGGATCAAAGTACTTACCGACGAAACCGAAAAAGACATTCTGATGCAGAGCTTTGACGGTATCAGGATACTCCTGATGTATGTACTCGCACTTGTCATCCTGATCGTTCCGCTTTTCGCGGCAATTTCATATAAGAAGATCAACAATCGCATGCTGCGTCTTCTGATCCTCTTCTACTGGATCATGTTCGCAACAACAATGATCACTTATTCGGTAAGCTATGCGCTCGTTTCGAACTGGCGTCTTGCGGGTCTTGCATGTTGCGCTCTCATCGTTACGATGCTCTTCATACTCGAGATGTTAAAGACAAAACAGTTCGTGCGCTGGTATGTTCTGTTTGTTCCCGTTCTTGCGATATGCGCACTTACATGTCTTTTGTCGGTCAAAAAGATACCGTCCGCATTAAACGCGAACACAAACGACCAGCTGATCGAGATATACAAAGAGAACGGCCTGACACGCGGATATTCTTCTTCATTCTGGAATTCATCCAATGCCGCCACGGTGCTTTCCGACGGACAGATCGTCGTCAGTCCGATAACGATCAATACCGACGGTTCATACGAAGTAAGACACTATCAATCCGAGCCGTGGGAATACGAGGATGCTCCCGGAGTCGACAGATACTTTGTCGTCGTTGACAGTCAGGACATGGAATTTGCCGCCGACACTCTCGGTGCCAACAAAGTCGATGAGATCAAGTTCCAGGACAGCACATATATATGGATCTTCGATCGCAACATATTTGAAGATCAAAAGCCGGTGTTCGCTCCGGCCGAAGAAGCTGCCGAATGAGGTGAATCTTGAAAGAAAGATCATATATCATAAAAATACTTCTGATGATTTTGGGGGCTGTAACGCTTCTTAATGCAAGAGCATCCTTTGCGCCTTATCTCATCGCCTGCTTATATGCATTCTACTGCATTATGAAGATCCGGCAGGATAATGTCGCAACCCTGTCAAAGCTCTCACGCCGCCTTACATGCGCGGCATCGGCACTGGCCGCACTCTTTATCCTTCTTGCAAGCTACGGCATATGGCTTCACCCGACACTTCCGGATGTAAGAAGTTCACTCTTTGTCCGTCTGTATAAACTGATCCTGATATTCGTGATATTTGCGGGATCTTTCGTGTGTGCAAACAGCATACTCACATATGTATGCTTTTCGAAAAAAGCTTTTTCATTTTGCGGATCTCCGGCAAGAGACAAAGCACTCCGCTTCTTCCTGATCCCGTTTTGTATCATAGCGGTAATATATCTGACGGTCTGGTACTGCTGCTACTATCCCGGACTTATGTCGCTTGATTCTATGGATCAGATAGCGCAGATCTTTTCCGGAGAGTATTCAAACCATCAGCCTTTTTATCATACACTTCTGATAGGTGTATTCGTAAGAGCCGGTCTTGCACTCTTCGGTACGATGAATGCCGCGATCGCTTTGTACGTTATCGTACAGATACTGTTCATGGCGGCGACCTTCGCGTTCACCGTTTATAACCTTTCTAAGATGAGGCTTCCGCTTTCTGCGATTGTAATATCAACCTTATGGTACGCGGTCATGCCTTTTCATATCATGTTCTCGTTCACTGTCTGGAAGGACGTTTACTTCGGTGCATTCGTAACCCTGCTGATCGTATTCTTCATAAGGATAATGAACGGGATCGGAAACCGTATTGCAAACCTTGTGGGATTTTCGCTCTGCGGCCCCTTTATCTGTCTTCTTCGAAGCAACGGGCTGTTTGCATATGTGTTCATCTTGCTCGCGGTGATCCTTCTGGCAAGAGCGCACAAAGAACTGATCGTCATAATGGCGGTAACGATCGTTGCTGCATTCGTGTTAAAGCACAGCGTCCTTGCGGCATATAACGTCACACAGCCCGATACGGTCGAGTCCCTTTCGATCCCGCTCCAGCAGGTCGCAAGGGTCGTTTACGACGACGGTGTGATGACACCGGAAGATACCGAACTTCTTTCCAACATAATCGACGTTTCGGCGATCAAGGACAATTACGATCCGAACATATCCGATCCGATCAAGAACATGATCCGCGATTTCGGCAATCAGTCATTCCTTACGGAAAACATGGGAGAATACGCAGGTCTTTATGTTCGGACGTTTCTGAAGAATCCGATGACGTACATCGTCGCATGGGTCGACAGCACATGCGGTTACTGGAACAGCGGTTACAATTACTGGGTATGGTACTGGGATGTCGAGAGCAATTCCTTCGGGATATCGCGGCAGATCGCCTCACAAGGGGCTCTGCGTTTTATGGACGAATATCTATGGCTTTTCTATAACACCGGCATATTCGGGATATTTACGGCCATCGGACTGTTCGTCTGGATCGCCATGCTCGCTTTTGCAAAATGCATCGCAAACGGAAACCGTGCCGGTATAATCTCTATGATACTGATATTTGCGATCTGGCTGTCGCTACTCATATCGTCGCCGGTATTCGCCGAATTCAGATATATGTACGCGCTGTTCTGCGCGCTGCCGATACTTCTTGCGGTGTCGGCCGACAGGAAGGAGGACCGATCATGAACATCACATGCAGCGGCTCATACGTCAAAGATCAGGAAGCACTCGACGTGATCTTCGACAAATACGGATACACTTCACCGTCCGCCGAACGCGAACTGATATGCCTCGCCCAGACCGGCAATACAGCTGCGCTAAAATCATATGCGGACCTTCTGTTCTACCGCAAGATCACTTGCCGCAACAACTACAGGAAGGCGTTCCCGCTCTATCTTAAGGCTGCGGATATAAGCTTTGAAAACGGCACGCTGAAAAGCGGAGGAAACGGAAATCCTCATGCCTTTTTCCCGATAGGATATTATCTGACTCACTACAAAACGGAGTCGGTATTAAAGAACTGTGAAACGATAGATGAGATAGATGAGATCCCTGCAGATGAGCGCAAAAAACTCGCACTCGATCTTGCGACCGCATCGCTCGATTACTGCAAATCTCCCGCTGCGATCAACCTGATCGCAAGACTCAACGGCGATGACGATTACTTCGAGGAATCAGCGGAAGCGGGATACGTATATGCATGTAACAACCTCGCGGCAAGAGAAGCCGATCTTATCGTTGAGGGAGTTGACGACATCGACTCGCACATCAATCTGTTCATACACTATCTGACGATATCGGCCGACAGGCTTGAGCCATATGCGGCGAATCGTCTCGGGCTGTTCTACATGCTCGGCGAGGTGCGTTCATCTTCGGGCAAGACAGTCAACTTCAGGGAGTACATCAACATTCCTTTTGCCAAGAAGTATTTCCAGAAAGCGACCGTGTATCCGGATTCCAACAGTGCATGGGCATATTTCAACCTGATCAAGTATTTCCACAAGGATTACGATGCCGATCTGGATCTTCTGAATGAGCACATGGATTGCATCAAGGAACTGAATCCGGCGGTGTACGACGTGGCGATAGAATTGTAGACAATTGATTATCGGATATTAAGAAGACGCAGCGTTTCCCCTTATCTACTGCGTCCCCTCACATATCTCAACCCTCTGTACTTTGGCCCGGACCCCTTTCCGGGCTTATTATTTGGGATGAATTCACATTTATTTTCGATACGGATGTTTTGTTTATATCCTGAATCCGTAGTATCTGTACTGTTCGATCTTCTCCTGGTAATCGGCCAGTTTAATAAGCGATAAGAATACTCCGAACAATACTCCGACAAACACGACAACTCCGGTCTTTATGAGATCCGGCGATGCCATATGGGCCACGAGCGCACTTACGAAAACAAGTGCCGATATCTCGCACAGCCTCATCAAAAGGTCCACCGAATCCTGTTTGATCTTCGGTATCCTTGCCGGTGCGAATACAAGACTGATGAACGTCTTCTTGAAACCTCTGGCAACCTTTCTGCGGCGCCTGATCCTTCTTCTCTGCCCCTCACTCATGTTGTTTCCCCTTAAATAATTATTTTGCCGGGTCTTCTCTTAAACGGTCCCCGTCTACCTACATATCCCCTCGTAGGCCTTTGTGATGTAATTCTTTACTTCCCTGTCGCTTAGCTGAACACGATTTCCCGCGATCAGTGTCGCCATTCCGTGAACGAACATCCAGAACATCGTGAACAGTTCCTGTTTCCTCTCCTCGGATACTCTTCGTTCCCCTGTTATCCGTCCGAGGATCTTCGATCCCTCATCGCTTTTTAAGAATTCCCCTACCGTCTGTGTTCCGAAATCATCAACGGAAGCGATCAGTTCGAACAGGTTTCTCTCGCTTTTGGCAAACTCCACATATGAAAGAGCCAACCCCATATATGCGGGATTCCTGTTCTTCTTTGCCAGCATCTGTCCGAGAAAATACTCAATGCTCATGTAGAAAAGGTCTGTCCGAAGCTCTTCCATGTTCTCATATGACCTGAATATCGGCTGTGTAGAACAACCGAGCCGGTCAGCCAGCTTCCTTGCCGTAACCTCGGAAAATCCGTATTCTCTTGTCATCTCAAAAGCGGTGTCCTCTATCCTCGCTTTCGAAACCTTCTCCTTTGGAGGCATCTCTTACCTTCCCGTGCACCGGACTTATGTATAACGATGTTATGTATCATTGTTACATATTGATGTTACATATCTACGTTACACATCTTTGTTACATAACAAGGTTATTTTATACCCTCGTAAATGTTATGTCAACATCTTTTTGAACGCTTTTTTTGATATTACGACACAAAAAAAGACACGGCATAACGCTGTGTCTTATCCACCAAATCTCTTCACCTGCGGCTCGTGTCAAAGCTATTCCTTCGAAAACGCGCTCCCGCTCCTGTTCCGGCGTAACTGATGCTAGACTCGAAAAAAACTCGTCAAGCGCAGACGCCTTCACAAGGTTTTCTCAGAAATACTTTGCCACTCGCTTAATATGCGGCGGAATGAAATAAAAAATAATCAGTCTCTGCGGAAGATATCTCTCGTATAAACCTTCTCTTCCACATCCTTGAGCTTCTCATCAAACCTGTTTGCAATTATAACATCGGAACGTTTCTTGAACTCGTCGAGATCATTGACAACGCTGCTTCCGAAGAATGTCGTTCCGTTCTCGAGCGTGGGCTCATATACGATGACCTTGGCACCTTTTGCCTTGATCCTCTTCATAACGCCCTGGATCGAACTCTGTCTGAAGTTATCGGAGTTGGTCTTCATCGCAAGACGGTATACACCGACCGTGACATCCGTTTCATGCTCCCTGTCGTACTGCGAGCTGTCGACGTAATCGTAATAGCCCGCCTTGGACAGTACCCTGTCGGCAATGAAATCTTTTCTCGTGCGGTTTGATTCAACGATCGCCTCAATGAGGTTCTCGGGAACGTCCGCGTAGTTTGCCAGGAGCTGTTTCGTATCTTTGGGAAGGCAGTAGCCACCGTATCCGAACGAAGGATTGTTGTACTGTGTTCCGATTCTCGGATCAAGGCAGACGCCCTCGATTATCGAGCGGCAGTCAAGGCCTTTTGATTCCGCATACGTATCAAGTTCATTAAAGAAGCTTACACGAAGCGCAAGGTACGTATTGGCAAATAGCTTAACCGCTTCCGACTCCGGCAATCCCATGATCAGAACGTCTATATCCTCTTTGATCGCGCCTTCGCAAAGAAGATCCGCAAATCCCTTTGCTGCTGCAACAAGCTTCTCGTCGTTCTTATCGGTTCCGACTATTATCCTGCTCGGATAAAGATTATCGTAAAGCGCTCTCGATTCGCGAAGGAATTCGGGTGAGAACATGATCCTGTCGGTGTTGTATCTTGCCCTGAGCTTTGCCGTGTATCCTACGGGGATAGTCGACTTTATGACCATGTATGCATCTTTGTTATGTGCCATTACAAGCTCGACAACTTCCTCTATGTGATGTGTGTCAAAGAAGTTCTTGTTCGGGTCGTAGTTTGTCGGAACGCTTATAACAACATAATCCGCATCATTATATGCCTCGGCCGGATCACATGTCGCAGTAAGATCAAGTTCCTTTGTCGACAGATATTCCTCAAGTTCGACATCCTGTATCGGGGATATCCTGTTATTGATCTTGTTGACCTTATCCTCTACAACATCTATCGCAACAACTTTGTTCTTCTGAGCCAGAAGTACAGCTATGGACATACCGACATAACCGGTTCCCGCAACAGCTATCTTCATAATCATGCCTCCTTAAATCTGTATGTATTATTGCCCGACGACTTGGCGTCCTCAAGGGCATCAAGAGCCGCACCGTATAATTCCTCAAATGTCAGACCGTCTTCCTGACACATCGATATACCGATCGCAACATTATCTGCAGCTTCCGTAATCGCGGAAGCCTTCTTCTCGATAACACCCTTGCCCGATTCTCCGCTGACATATGCGGCAAAGCGGTCTGATGATATTCTGCAGACAACATCGGCTTCCCTGAAATGGGATGCAAGTTTGTCCGCGAACTTCTTAATTATATCATCTCTTTCGACTTCATCAACCAACGACAGTCCGAGCAGATCGATCACCATCAGAGCTCCGTAGCGCTCTTCCGATATCTTCTTGCCGACTCTCGTATTAAGATAAGATCTCGTAAACAGTCCCGTAAGAGCATCGAGTTCGCCTTCTTTTGCTTTCCCCGAGCCCGATGAGAATACCTTTCTGAGTCCTCCGTCAGCCGCAACACGCTCGCTGGCCTCCCTCGTCTGTTCTATCTTCGGATCGATCGTATAGCCGTCTTTTAACATGAACACGAACACATCGGCGATCTCGGGATCGAACTGTGTTCCCTTGCATCTTACGAATTCCGAGATGATCTTGTCGGTTGAAAGCTTAGCACGATACACCCTGTCGGAATTCATCGCGTCGAACGCATCGGCAACCGCAATGACTCTTGCGATCTTCGGAATGTCATTGCCGGAAAGTCTGCGTGGATAGCCCGCTCCGTCCCATCTCTCGTGATGATACATGACACCGTCCGCAAGGTTATCTAAAACACAAATGTCGCGGAGCATATCCGCTCCTTTAGTAGTGTGTGTCTTGATAGCATCATATTCAACCGGAGTCAGTCTTGCCGGCTTGTTCCTTATGCTCTCGCTCACCGTGATCATACCGATATCATGAAGGAGAGATACGAAATAAACGTTCTGACATTCACGTTCATCCCATCCGAGATTCTTTGCTATGTCTCTGGCGCACACCGCTATTCGAAGCGACCTTCCTCCCGAATAGACATCGAGTGAGTCGAGGGTATTTGCTATCGTGATAACGGTGGAAAGCGCCATGTTGTCAAATTCGAACGTCGATACGCTCGCAACGTCATAGTCTTCTCCGAGGCTCTTTTTTACTACCTCTTCATCATTATCGTTTCCGTCAACGATCAAAATCTTCTTCATACTTCACGTCCTTCTAAATAATTCCTTATATATTCGATGACATCGCTGTATTCCTTAAGGAACTCATCGATATTATCCTTAACGTATTCGAAATTACCCTGCTTTGCCGCAAATTCATGACTCTTTGCGGTAGCGGACAGATCAGGGATACATGAACTTGCCATGACACCTTTGACCCCGTGAGCCTCAACGGCATAGCGCTTGATATCCTCATCCTCGACGAGCTGACGAAGAAGCGGTATCTTCCTGTCGCCTTCCTTAACTACCTCCTCAAGGATCATGTCCACCGTATCCTTCCTGCCGTCAAAACGGGCAAGAAGAGCGGAAAAATCAACAGGGCCTTCATGTGTGATTGTCGCCGCAGGCGTGATCTCCACTCTCTTCTTCGGGCGGTACATAACCTTGCTCTCCGGCAGGTACTTCCTGATCATCTTGACGAGCCTTACCGACTCAACGGGCTTGCTGAGATAGTTATCGAAGCCTTCCGCCTCGTATCTGCTGCGGCTTCCCATTATAGCATTTGCGGTAAGGATGATCTGCGGTGTGTCTTTGTTCTTGCCGGATTCATCGGACCTGATCAGATGCATGGTTTCGATACCGTCGGGTTCGGGCATCATGTGATCCATAAGGATAACATCGTATTTGTTCAGTCTGCAAAGTCTTATTGCATCTTTGCCGTCCGATGCGATATCGAGCACAACTCTCGTCTGCTTCAGGAATTCCCTGACGACTATCTGGTTGGATACATTATCATCTACTTCGAGTACTCTGGCCTCGGGTGCAATGTAGTTATCATCGATATCATCAAGATTGTCATCCTCGATCGCATTTCCGGAATTGTACTTGCCCTCTCCGGCCGCCTCCTGAGGTATCCTGACGGAGAATGTCGAACCTTTGCAGTAAACGCTCTCCACGTTTATCTCACCGTCCATCTTATCGACAAGTGATTTGACTATCGAAAGGCCGAGTCCGGTACCCTGAATGTTCTGATTTCTCGTAAGGTCAAGACGCTGGAACGCATCAAATACCGACCCGATGTCTTCCTGCTTGATACCGATACCGGTATCGCTTACGTAAAAGCAGAGAACGTATTTATCCCCGTTTTCAAAGCACTCACCCGAAAACGTGACCGTTCCCTCTTCGGTATATTTTACGGCGTTCGAAAGCAGATTGATTATGACCTGCGTGATCCTCTTGTCATCGCCGTGAAGTTTTTGCGGAAGATTTCGCGGCATGCCGATCTTAACCTCAAGACCCTTTTTCCTCGCCTGACCTTTCAGTATCTCCGAAAGATTGTTAAACATCTTGACCGGATCGTAATCGACGGCGACTATCTCTTCCATGTCGCTTCCGATCTTCGAAAAATCAAGAACGTCGTTGATAAGCGACAGAAGTATTGTTCCGGAATCGCTTATGATACCGGCATAATTCAGAATGTCGGGATCACGGCTCTCTTTCAGGATCATCTCGTTCATTCCCATGATGGAATTGATAGGGGTCCTGATCTCATGGGACATACTTGCAAGGAACTTGGTTTTGGCCACACCTTCCTCATTGGCGCGGTCACGCTCGATCTGAACCTGTCTGATCTCGGAAACCTGCTGAATGATCGCAAACGCAAACAGCGTATAGAGTCCTGCGATTATGACACCGCCCTCGACACGCTCGACGACCGTGTTGATCAGGATTATCTCGATGACCGCCATGATCATGAACGCGATAAATCCGTATGCCACGTATCTGTATTTCTTCGCATTGCCCTTGTGAACATCGTAGACGGTTATGACAAATGCGACGAGTATTATAACGGCTATGATCCCATCGATCGGAAGAAGCGCCTGCGAATAACTGAATACCTTCGCAAAATGCAGCGACGTGAATATCACGAGGCTCGCTAATTCCGCAAGAGCCATGATCACATAGTGTTTCTTGTAACGGTGTTCCTGTATCGCATCCAGATATGCAAGGAACGGGAATACAATGCAGAGCGTTGACAAATAAGACATAAGCCCGTCAATAAACTGTGTTCTGAATATGAACTGGAACACAAACGAATCCACTGTCATCCACGTCGATGCAATGAATATACCCGCAGACATGAATATGAGCTTCATGCTCTGCTTATAGACGAACCTCTGGTTCAGACCGGCTACTATAACGACGAACGAACATACAAGAAGCGCAAACGAAAGCGCGAACTGTACGGATCCGCTCTTGATCTCAAGATATCTGACTACCTCATACTTTTCTCCAACGAACACATCGAACATCTTTCCGCCGAAGTTATCTCCGAAAAACGTTATCTTTATATCGGATCCCGCATCGGTCTCTTTGATCGGAATGATAAAATACGAATTCTTGGCAGGACCTCCCGCAATAGGTGCATCTTCCTCTTTCCAATCCTTTACTACCCTGCCGCCGACCTCGACCTTAAGATCGACTCTGTTAAGAAACGCTACAACAGCTCCGTCGGGGATTCGGTCGGGAAGCTTGGAATCGAATACGAACATATTTCTGTCCCCGGTCTCTACTTTGGTAGGTGTCGTTATCGTCTCGGGGCCTTTAAGCTGATCCGTATATGTCCAGTCGCTTATTATCCAGACATCATCATGCGGTATGATCGGCGCTCTTTGAGATCCGATGAAATAAACGGCATATATGAACGCCACCATAAATACGACGGATACGAGAACATACAGTATCTTTTCGATATAGTCTGCCCAGCTCTTCTTCATCGTCTACCTCCGGATGTTTTTGCCAAAACGATGATCGAATCATCGCTCTTTATTACGGTACTGCCCTTCGGGATGATCTTCTCCCCGCCTCTTTTAATGAGCACGCATATCACGTTTAACTGCGACACAAGATCGGAGACGGGCGAATCGATCCACTCGCTCCTCGGCCCTATCACGATCTCCTCGACCGCAATATCCTTATCCGCTTCAGCTCCCGTTCCCATGATGACCCTGTCACCTTCTTCGATAACGGTATCCTTTTTCGGGATAAAAGGTTTGCGATCTCTGATAAGTGCAAATACAATCGTACCTTCGATAAGGTTCAGTTCCTTTACCTTCTGTCCGATCCATCCGTGTCCTTTTGTTATATCTATTGCAAGATGATCCACCGGATATTCGTCGCTCGTCCCGGTAAGATCCTTGATCTTCGTATACTGCTGCACGAATCCTGCGCTTATGATACCGGTAGGTACCGCAACTATTCCGACTCCGCAGAAAGCCAGTATAATACCCACAAATCTGCCCGCCGGGGTTATCGGATAAATATCCCCGTAACCTACGGTCAGAAGAGTCGATACCGCCCACCATATTCCCGAGAAGGCGTTTTTGAACTGCTCGGGCTGGGCTGCATGTTCAAGGCTGTACATAATGATCGACGCAGCCATGACCATCATAAGGATTATGAACAATGCGGATGCGATCTGATTTTTCTTTTCTTTAAGTACTTCGGTTATGACGTTAAACGCGTCGTAATATCTGTTGACCCTGAAAAGCCTTAGGATACGAACAACTCTCAACATCCTGAACGCCACCGCGCCGGCCGGGATCGAGGCCGCCGGAAACGCAAACGCAAGCCAGTACGGAAGAAACGATACGAGATCGATAAGT
>JAILRJ010000011.1:0-9207 GCA_024698285.1 Lachnospiraceae bacterium
TTTTTATTGTAGAATACATCACATGGCACTTGACGGTATCACAATAAGAGCTCTTACCGATGAGCTGAAGACGGCTCTTGTCGGCGGCAGGATCTCCAAGATCGTGCAGCCGGAGGCTGATGAACTTCTGCTCACCATCAAGACTAAAGAAGCAAATGAGCGGCTCCTCATATCAGCAGGAGCCTCTCTTCCGTTTGTGTACCTTACGGATGAGAACAAGCAGGCTCCGATGACGGCGCCAAACTTTTGTATGCTTCTCAGAAAGCATATATCCGGCGGACATTTGGTTGACATAACTCAGCCGGGACTCGAGAGGATCATCGAATTTGAGATTGAGCATCTCGATGAAATGGGTGATCTGTGCCGGAAGATCCTTACCGTCGAACTGATGGGAAAGCACTCGAACATAATCTTCAGGAAACCCGACGGAACAATAATAGACAGTATCAAGCACGTCAGTGCGGCCGTCTCATCCGTCAGGGAAGTCCTGCCCGGAAGACAGTACTTCATACCGAAAGCCGAGGGGAAGGTTGATTTACATAATATTTTCTTATGTGAACCAACCCGAGATGCTATTTCTGATGCTTTATGTAAACCTATTCCATTATCAAAATCCATATATACTACTTTCACCGGATTCTCTCCTGCCATGGCAGAAAGCCTCTGTGAGCTTTCCGGACTCGACAGCGACAGGGGAGCCAATACATTTACCGAAAATGAATTATGTAAACTTGTCGATGAGCTTGCAAAGCTTGATAACCGGATTGAAGCGGGTGATTTTCGCCCTGCGGTGATAAAGGATGAGAGCGGCACTCCGGTGGAGTTTGAAGTTGTACCGCTTTCGCAATACGATGGATTTGAGCGTAAACCTTTCGATACCGTGTCGGCCATGCTCATCTCCTACTACGCCGACAGGAATGTATATACGAGGATGCGCCAGAAAAGCGCGGACCTTCGCAAGATCGTAACGACTGCGCTCGAGAGGAATGTCAAGAAGCTCGATCTTCAGGAAAAGCAGCTTAAAGATACAGACAAGATGGATAAGTTCAGGGTATACGGCGAACTTCTCCAAACGTACGGTTACGGTGCGCCGGAAGGTGCAGACAGGATCACATGCGACAACTATTATACAAATGAGAAAATCACGATCCCTCTCGATCCGACGATGAGCGCGATGGAGAATTCGGTAAAGTATTTCGACAGATACAATAAACTGAAGCGTACAAAAGAAGCGGTTACGGTACAGATCGAAGAGACAAGAGCCGATATCGAACATCTTCAAAGCATAATGGCAAGTCTTGATATCGCAACCGGTGAAGCGGATCTTGCACAGATCAAAGACGAGCTGACTGACAGCGGTTATATAAGGCGAAAAGGAAATGCCAAAACAAAAAGCGCAAAGAGCAAACCTTTTTGCTACACGTCCTCCGATGGTTTTACGATATATGTCGGCAAGAACAATTACCAGAATGACGAACTCACCTTCAAAACAGCAAACACCGGCGACTGGTGGTTTCATGCAAAGAAGATGCCGGGCAGTCACGTTATAGTAAAGTGCGAAGGCAAAGAACTTCCCGACAGAGCTTTTGAGGAAGCCGCAAGTCTTGCCGCATATTATTCAAGCGGACGGAGCATGGGAAAAGTTGAGATCGACTATGTCAAAAGAAAAGAAATAAAAAAACCCTCGGGTGCAAAACCGGGGTTTGTTGTGTACTATACCAATTATTCAATGACCGCAAATGCCGTTATACCGGAAGGTGTAACTCTTGTCGAATAGCACGCGATGAATCGCATTACTTGGATTTGAGCTTGACCTTGTCGAGGATCAGATTGAACTTTACTTCGTTACCCTCGTATTTGATCTCGCCCTTATGCCATGCTTCGCGAACACCCATCCTTTGTGCGGCCAGTTTCATCACCACATCCGCGGTTGCGATTATCCTTCCGTCATGATTGTAATAGTTGTACGGTTCGATCGTGCAGGCGCGTTCCGCAATTTCAAAATAGAAAGCTCCCGCACCTTCTCCGACAATGTCAACTTCTATTGCCACATGTTCGAACACTTCACGAGCATCTGCGTTCTCGAATGTTTTTCTTACTTTCTTAACGATCTGCTCATATGTGTACGGCTTCTTCTCCGCCATGTAATTCTCTCCTCACAAAAGATAAAAAACGAATAGAAAAAAATGATATCGGAATACTCATCTGATATCATTTTATCATGCAAAAAAATATAGTCAAGTTGTTAGCGCTAACTAACATTTTTACTATCACAAAATCGTCCTAATGTCTGAACGTTATCTCACCTGTTTCGTCATTCATCGCATCGACTATTGCAAGAGACTCAACTCTGATACCCCGCTCCCTGAGCCGCTTTCCGCCGTCCTGAAATCCTTTTTCGATTATGATCCCGACTCCCTGAAGCTTCGCTCCGGACTCTTTTATTATGTCGATGAGTCCGTCGGCCGCGCATCCGTTTGCAAGAAAATCGTCAACTACAATGACCTTATCTTCGGGTGAAAGATACTTCTTTGAAACGATGACATCATACACTCTTTTGTGTGTAAACGATTCTATCTTTGTCGTGTAAACAGAACCGTCAAGATTGATCGACTGACTCTTCTTGGCGAACACAACAGGCACGTTAAAATACTGTGCGACGATCGCCGCGATGGCAATTCCCGATGCTTCAACGGTAAGTATCTTGGTAACCTCAACATCGGAGAAAATCCGCTTGAATTCTTTTCCGATCTCGTTAAGAAGATCGATGTCGATCTGATGATTAAGAAACGAATCGACCTTAAGGACATTACCCGCCTTGACTACTCCGTCCTTTTTTATCCGCTGTTCAAGAAGCTCCATTTATCTCTCCTCCCTGAAATAATTCACACCGAGACTCTGCGGAGGCTGATCCTCTCGACGGTTTCTCATACTCGTAAATATCAGTACAACAAGCGTTACAACATAGGGAATCATCTTGTAAAGTTCCTTAAGTTCCATATGCTCCATTCCGGTCGGGATGTACAGGTACAGTATGTACAGTCCTCCGAAAAGAATGGATGCAAATATACCCAGATCGGATTTCCAGAGCGTGAATATGACAAGCGCTATCGCAAGCCATCCTCTGTCACCGAATGCATCGTTAGACCATATACCGCATGCATAGTCCATAACATAATACAGTCCTCCGAGCCCTGCGATAACACATCCGAGACATGTCGAAATATACTTGTATTTGGTAACGTTGATACCTGCGGCATCCGCGGTGGCGGGATTTTCGCCGACGGCGCGAAGATTCAGTCCGACTCTCGTCTTCTTGAAAACGTATGCCACTATGAGTGCAATTATTATCGCTGTATAAGCGAGGAATCCGTATGAGAAGAACAGTTCACCGAACCAACCGAGGCTCTTTGCAAAAGGAAGCTGTGTCCTGAACACGGCGCTTGTCTTTGACAGTGATATCGAGGGGATATCAGCCTTATAAAGCTTGATCAGGGAACCTCCGAAGAAGTTTCCGAATCCCACACCGAACGTTGTCATGGCAAGACCGGTAACGTTCTGATTGGCTCTGAAAGTAACGACCAGGAACGAGTATATCAGTCCCATTATAAGAGAGCCGACAACCGAGCACAGAAGCGGTATCAGTACCGCAAGTGCGGCATTGACGTTTCCGTCGCCGACCGAATTCTCATAGAAGAACGAGCCGATCACACCGCTTATAGCACCGACATACATGACACCGGGAAGTCCCAGGTTGAGGTTACCTGATTTCTCCGTGACGATCTCTCCGGTACATCCGAAAAGAAGCGGTATTCCCTGTGCGACCGCACGAGGTATAAATGCAAGAAATCCTAACATGACCCTGCCTCCTTCCGGCTCTTCTTCCTGAAATGGACCTCATAATTTACGAAGAATTCACAGCCTATGATAAAGAACAGTATGATGCCGGTCAGGATGTCTCCGAATGACTGGTTGAGATCAAACCTCGTTGCTATCTCTCCCGCACCTCTGTCCATGAATACGATTATAAAGCTTGTTACGATCATTGCGAACGGATTGAACTGAGCCATCCACGACACGAGAACAGCCGTGAATCCGCGCCCGTCAGATATCGTCGACGTAAGCGTGTGATTGATTCCGCCAACGAGCAGGAGTCCCGTCAGACCACACAGTCCTCCCGACAGAAGCATCGTCCTGATGAAAACTTTCTTAACATTTATGCCGACGTATATACTCGTCTTAGGTGACTCTCCGACAACCCTGATCTCGTATCCGTGCTTCGTGTATTTGATGTAGACATACACGAATGCGGTAACGACCATTGCGACAAGTATCGGCAGAAGATACTTTGATCCGAACACCTGAGGAAGCCAACCCGTATGCGAATTCTGATTGATGATACCGATCTTTCCGGAGCCTTTCGGAACCTCCCAAAGTATCGTAAAGAACAGCACGAGCTGGGTCGCTATGTAGTTCATCATCAGGGTTGAAAGCGTCTCGTTCGTATTCCAGAGTGCCTTGCAAAGTGCGGGGATGAACCCCCACAATGCTCCGAGCGCGACGCTTGATATGAGCATCAGGATCATGACAACGGCGTTCGGAAGTTTGCCGTCAAGGCAGATCATGCATGCAGCTGCACCGAGACCCCCCATAAGCACCTGTCCCTCTCCTCCGATGTTCCAGAAACGCATCCTGAATGCGATCGTGAGTGACAGGGCGATGATGAGAAGTATCGATACGTCCTGCAGCGTGATCCATGTTTTGCGCGCGGAGCCGAATGCTCCGGCAACTATAGATGAATATACTCCCAGCGGGTTGATGCCCGTCGTGATACCCGTAACGAGTGCGCATACGATAAGTGCAACCACTACGGCAAGCACTCTTATCGTCATCGCTTTGTATGTCGGAATGGCGCCGCGCTTGGTCAGATGAATGAGCGGCTCTTTGGCTTTACTGTTCATCGCGCTTCGCTCCTTCCAGACTTGTCATGAGAAGTCCTATCTCATTCTTCGTGACTTTCTTCGCATCCACGATGTCACTTACCTCACCGTCGCACAGTACCATTATCTTGTCGCTTATCTGCATGAGAACATCGAGGTCCTCACCGACAAACAGTACCGCGACTCCCTTTTTCTTCTGCTCGTTGATAAGATCGTATATCTTGTACGAGCTGTTGATATCAAGACCTCTGACCGCGTACGCCGTAAGAAGCACTTTGGGATTCGATGATATCTCACGCCCGACGAGTATCTTCTGGATGTTACCTCCGGACAGTCTCCTGACCGGTGTATCAAGTCCCGGTGTCGAAACCTCCAGGACATCAACTACATTCTCCGCAACACGCCTCGGCTTCTCTCGGTCCGTGAACCATTTATGGCTCTCGCCGAATGTCCTGAGCATCATGTTCTCGGAAATGTTCATGTTACCGACAAGCCCCATTCCGAGCCTGTCTTCGGGAACGAATGACAATGCCACTCCGAGCTCTCTTATATCTCTCGGATGCATTCCGATAAGTTCGGTCTCTTTCCCGTTCTCGTCTATGTATATAACGGAACCCGTATCTGTCTTCTGGATCCCGGCTATAGCCTCAAGCAATTCTTTCTGTCCGCTTCCCGAAATACCCGCGATACCGAGTATCTCTCCCGAGTTCATGTAGAAGCTGACGTTCTTGACCTTCCGTACGCCCTCGACATCGGTGACGTTAATGTTCTTGATCACAAGCCTCTTAGTCGGATTAACCGGCTCGGGGCGCTCGATATCAAGCGTGACGGCACGTCCTACCATCATATCCGTCATCTGCTGAGGATTGGTGGAAGCTGTCTCGAGCTGTCCGACATACTTGCCGCGGCGAAGCACGACAACGCGGTCGGAAATGGCCATTACTTCATTCAGTTTGTGTGTGATGATTATTATGGATTTGCCGTCCTGCTTCATGTTACGCATAACATCAAACAGACGCTCTGTCTCCTGCGGCGTCAGAACCGCCGTAGGCTCGTCAAGAATGAGGATGTCCGCTCCGCGGAAAATCACTTTGACGATCTCTACGGTCTGCTTCTCGCTGACCGTCATGTTATAGATCTTCTTATCCGGATCCACGACAAATCCGTACCTGTCGCAGATCTGTCTTATCTTCGCCTTGGCGGCGGGAACATCGTACTTTTCTTCTATCCCGAGTACGATGTTCTCCCATGCGGTAAATACATCAACAAGCTTGAAATGCTGATGCACCATACCTATGCCAAGTGCGTATGCTTCGGCGGGTGAACTGATCTTCACTTCTCTTCCGCCCGCAAATATCTGCCCCTCATCGGGGAAATAGATGCCTGCAAGCATATTCATAAGTGTGGTCTTGCCGCTGCCGTTTTCACCGAGCAGCGACACGATCTCACCTTTATACAGATCAAAATCGACGCCTTCATTGGCTCTCTTAAGATCAAATCTTTTACTGATACCGCGCATTGAGATCACGGTTTCCTGCTGTGCCAAATTTAAATCTCCTTACGGCCTAGAATGCTGTGTCTAATAATGTGATTCCGTCGATCTGGAGATCGAAGTAAGGAGCACTTCTGAACCCTTCACCTGATTCGTTGAAGTAGCCGTCCTTGATGACTTCGTGATCACCTTCGTAGTTTGCGTCGGTATCAACGTCAGCCATGTATGTTGTAAGTTCCTTGCCTTCAACAGTGAAATTCTTTGTATCGAATACGTGGATCTTGCCGGCGATGAGGTCAGCCTTTGCAGCCTCAACTGCTTCTTCCGTTCCCTTTGCAATGTTCTTGCCGAAGTGATCGATCACAACCGAGCCCGTCTCAAGAGTACCCGTGTAGTCTGCGGGGATCGCTTCGCCCTTAGCTGCCTTTGTGATGGAATCCTCAAAGTAAGGAGTCCAATCGATCTTACAATATGAGATGAATGTCTCGGGACAAGCGCTGTCCGTAGGTCCGTTATATGAGCTGTTGGGAACTCCGGCATTCTCGCAGGCCGTAGGAGCACCCATTGAATCGGCGTGCTGTGAAACGAGTACGCAGCCGTCAGAGATAAGCTTTGTAGCGCCTTCCTTCTCAGCTGTCTCGTCATACCATGAACCTGTGAAAGTAACTTCCATCGTTGCCGAAGGACAAACGGAACGTGCACCGAGGAAGTATGATGTGTAACCCGAGATAACCTCGGCATATGTGAATGCTCCGACATAACCGATCTTAGCCTGTTCAGCCGTGATCTTGCCGGATTCGATCATTTCGTTGAGCTTCATGCCTGCAGCGATACCCGAAAGGTAACGTCCCTGATAGATAGAAGCGAAAGCATTGTGGAAGTTCGGAAGGTTCTCCGTGTGAGCCTTCGTACCTGTAGCATGACAGAACTGGATATCGGGATATTCCTTTGCAGCTTCGATCATGTAATCCTCATGTCCGAACGAATCCGCAAAGATGTAACCGCATCCCTGATCGGCAAGTTCACATGCTGCATCGTAGCATTCCTGACCTTCGGGGATATTTGTCTTGATAACGGCCTCTACACCGAGCTTCTCGCATGCCTGCTTAGCGCCCGTGATGAAGTTGAGGTCATAAGTCGAGTTCTCATCATGAAGACAGATGAAACCTGCTTTGATGTTGAGCTTCTCACCGCCTTCTGCCGCAGCACCCGCATCAGCCGCAGGAGCAGCTGCACCCGCACAAGCGCAGAGAGATGCAGTCATTACTGTTGCCAAAAGCAACGAAACAATCTTTTTCATAACCATCCTCCCGGAAAAAAAATTTGCAGTCACAAGATATGACAGGAAGTCACAAGATATGACTAATAATATGTACTCATATACAATATATTGTAATAATCGATTCGTCAATGAGAAAAATGCACAAATCATTTATTTTCGATTGTTCGTCAATAGATACAATTTCTGTTGTCCGAAATTGTTGACTTTTACTAAGGGTGTGGTATCATCTATACGGACATAATACATATATGTAGTACGTTGCTGTTTTACGAAAACGTTTTCGCAGCTATATATGGCGTTTGTCCGTGTTTTGGGGAGGAGAATAAGAAAGGCAGGGATGGAAGATGAGAGATTTTTACATCACGCAGAGAGGACGGGAAACGTTATTTTTCGGGTCATTCAACGAAATGATGGACGCTTTCGATAGATTGGATGACAGTGACAAGCACTTCTGCACCGTACATGATGACAGTACGGGAAGATATGCGCCCGGATACGATATCGTATGGGCGGGCGGCAACGTTGCCCACGCTTTCAAGCATATCGCCTGACAGGGCAGGATATGGATCATAGCAAAAGAGGTTCGGATAACCGAACCTCTTTTACATTACGCATTACGCAAAGCGAAAATCACACGCTCTGCTTACTTGACTACCGTGAAGATGAGCGGTGCCTTCGTGGATCTGTCCTTTATCAGGGCATCGAACTCCTCTTCTCCGCCCTCGAAATTCTTATCATGGTCGAAATCGTTTTCCTCACGCATAAATCCGGTGAACTTGACCTTTCCGTCATCGGTACCTTTCATGACCCAGTCCTTCATGATGATGCTACCGCTGTCCTTTTCAAGGAAATACGATTCGTATTTGTCGTCACTGCCGGCATAAAGGATCCCGTCATCAAGGCGCAGCACGTCAAAACCGTCTGCATAGGCTCCCACATCCGTAAGACTCATGTATGCTCCGTTAAACATCCCGTACACCGTAGCATCCGTTGCGGTTCCATCCTCTCCGACCTTTTTCGTCACAAGAAGCAGTTCACTGTCTCCGCCCTTGAGATTGATGATCGCGTATCCCTGTCCGCTCTTTAAGCACGAGATAACGTCGTCATTATCCTTAAACTCCGTCCGTCCGGACTGTTCCTGCAGAAAATCAGTCGGTCCGTCATATTCCTCATCCCCGACCGGTCCGTCCCAGTCCTCATCATTCTGATCGGAAGACGAGTCATCATCAGACATCTGCCCCTCTTCCGGAACCTCATCCGTATCTTTCTTGGAATCTTCCTCTTCCTCGGGAACCTCGTCGGTTGCAACCGGTGCCTCAGGTGCCGGTGCCTGTGCCTTTTTCGCGCATGCGCAAAGAGCAAATGCGAGAATGACGGTCAGGAGCAATGCAAGAACTCTTGAATTGTGATTTTTCATGGCAAGTAACCCTCCTGAATATTATTGTACATATTCGGGGTGGGCGTGTCAAAGTGGTTGACAAGAGGAGGGGATA
>JAILRJ010000023.1:0-26335 GCA_024698285.1 Lachnospiraceae bacterium
GTTATCGCGGATATCGCACCCTGTGCGAAATAATCAGCAGACGCTGTCGCAAACGTTACAGGAAGTTCAATTACAAGATCCGCTCCTCCGTTAAGCGCCATAGCCGTTCTCGCATACTTGTCGCATATGGCGGGAAGGCCCCGCTGAACAAAATCCCCGCTCATCACGGCAATAAGAAAATCTGCCCCCGTAAGCCTTCTGGCTTCCCGGAACAGATATTCGTGACCGTTATGAAACGGGTTCAGTTCACATATAACAGCGCATACTTTCATGATCAGTTTTTGAAACTGTGGATCGGCGCGGGAATGCGTCCCTTTCTGTTTATAAATTCCTCACAGGAAAAATCATTGACTGCCATTACAGGCGCATGGCCCAGGAGTCCTCCGTATTCAACACTGTCCCCGACCTTCTTTCCTTTTGCCGGGCACAGCCTTACTGCGGTCGTCTTGTTGTTTACCATACCTATCGCCATCTCATCCGCAATGATACCTGATATCGTTGCGGCACTCGTGTCACCGGGTATGGCTATCATATCAAGTCCAACCGAACATACGCACGTCATAGCTTCGAGCTTCTCGATTGTGAGAGCTCCGGCCTCGGCGGCATTGATCATACCCTGATCTTCGGACACCGGGATGAATGCTCCCGAAAGACCTCCGACGTATGAACTCGCCATAACTCCGCCCTTCTTGACCTGGTCGTTGAGAAGCGCAAGAGCTGCCGTTGTTCCGGGAGCGCCTGCATATTCAAGACCCATCTCGCACAGGATATCCGCAACGGAATCACCTATGGCGGGTGTAGGTGCAAGAGACAGATCGACAATACCGAACGGTATACCGAGTCTCTCGGATGCTTCCTTTGCAACGAGCTGTCCGACACGCGTGACCTTGAAAGCCGTCTTCTTGATCGTCTCGCACAGTTCCTCAAAGCCCTGTCCCTTTGTCTTGCTGACAGCACGTTTTACAACACCGGGGCCCGATACGCCGACATTAATAACGGCGTCGCCTTCAGTTACTCCATGAAATGCACCTGCCATGAACGGATTGTCATCGGGAGCGTTACAGAATACCACGAGCTTTGCGGGACCTATATCGGACTTCTCTGATGTCTCTTTGATGATGCGTCCCATGAGCCTTACCGCATCCATATCTATACCGCATCTTGTCGATCCGACATTTACCGATGAACAAACAAGCGATGTATCAGCAAGTGCATCGGGGATAGACTTGATAAGATTTCTGTCGGCCTCGGTCATACCTTTTGATACAAGTGCCGAGTAACCTCCGAGGAAATTGACACCGACGGTCTTAGCCGCCCTGTCAAGTGCGGAGGCGATCTTTGCGAAATCCTCGGGACTCTTTGCGGCTTTTGCTCCTACAAGTGCTATAGGTGTAACAGATATCCTCTTGTTGACGATAGGTATCCCGAATTCAATCTCGATATCCTTTCCGACTGATACAAGGTTTCCGGCTACCGTGGTGATCTTGTCATAGATGTTGTCACACAGCCTGTCAAGATCATCGGATACGCAGTCAAGAAGGCTGATCCCAAGAGTAATTGTACGTACATCGAGGTTCTGCTCCTCGATCATCTTATTCGTTTCGTTTACTTCAAAAATATTTATCATAATTAAATCCTGTGCATCGACTCAAAAATATCATCACGCTGACAGTGTATAACGACCCCGATCTCCTCTCCGATCTGGGCAAGCTCGTTGGACACATCGGTAAAAGGCTTCGCCGAATCGTTCATGTCAACTACCATCATCATGTTAAAATACCCGCTGACTATCGTCTGCGAGATATCGAGAATGTTGATCCTGTTATTTGCGAGATACGTGCAGACCTTTGCTATGATACCCACCGTATCTTTTCCTACGACTGTGATTATTGATTTCTTCATTTAATTCTCCCTTCTTACAGCCCTTTATACGGCTATAAGCTGTGACGGTTCGCAACGTTTTGCGACCTTTATGTCAAAATCGGTCGGCTTGTATTTGCACTCATCCATCAGTATCTCCAGCCTGACCGCTTCATATGCAAGTTCCGCCAGATTGTTCTCAGCGCTTAAGTGGCTGAGTGTTACGGATTTCATGTCGTCGTGCAGGAGTTTGCACAAAAGCCTTCCGCAGTTCTCGTTTGACAGGTGACCCTTATCTGATAATATCCTCTGTTTCAGATAATACGGATAGCTTCCGACCTGAAGCATATTCACGTCATGATTGGCCTCGATGAACAGTGCATCCACTCCCGTGAATCCTTCGACGATCATGTCCGTATATACACCGAGGTCGGTACAAACACCGACCGCTTTGTCGTTATGTTCAATCCTGTATGCCACAGGTTCGAGCGCATCATGGCTCACTTCTATCGGTCTGATGCGAAGGTCTTCAATATCGAACACATTCTGCGACTTGATCTCATTGAACAGATCCGGATCGAGATTACCGATACCTTTCTGCATCATGATGCCTTCTATCGTTCCTCGAGTGGCATACATCGGTATGGCGTATTTTCTCGACAGAACTCCGATACCCGCGATATGATCCGAATGCTCATGCGTTATCAGGATCGCATCCAGATCCGAAGTGGACAGCCCCAGCTGATTCAGGCCTTCCTCGACTCTCTTTCCGCTGATGCCCGCATCGATAATGACATGCGTGTTATCCGACCCCACATAGATGCAGTTCCCGCTGCTCCCGCTCGCGATACTACAGATCCTCATATTTGTTCTCCCCTAACTCTATATCTGTGCCTTGGATAGTTTATACATTTGTCAAAAAGGCGCTTCCGCTTCTTTCCGGACGTCACGTTACTAGACTCGAAAAAACCTCGTCAAGTAACAACGTCCTCCAAAACTTTTTGCCAAACGATAAACTACCAAGGCTTATAACGTTTATATCATTCCCAGCGAATATCGAGGAAGTCTCCCTCGTTAAGCGGCTCCGAGAACACCGCCTTCTTGCTGTTGAGTTCGGTCACGATCCCCTTGCCCGCAGGCCTGTTCTTCAGATCGAAATCGATATAATCGAAGATGTCAACGAACACATAGCTCTCTTTCTTGTTGAGCGTCACGGGAGCCCCGTTCACGAACACCGTGATGGTCGTCCACTTGCTCTCTTCCTCGAGCCTTCGTGCCTCCTCCTTGGCCTGCTTGTATTCGACATATTCCTCGTCAAGCTTACCGTCGTCAGCATACTCGCTGTTCTCGATAGATTCGGCCTCAACGGCATCCTCGTATGTCTCTATCTCTTTCTTCTTCGGAGCTTTCTGGTTACCGCTCGCCTTCGCGCTGGCTTCCTCCTCATCCGATACATCCGAAAGGCTCAGATCTTCCATCGTCCATATTACAGAGAAGTTGTCATAGCATTTCGTCTCCCTGTCGGCCTTCTTGTTGTTAACGTATATGTTCATCTCCGGATTCAGGATCACATCCATGAATTCGATTATCTGTGAAACCGTGTAGTAACTGAGCATCTTGATATCATCGCCGGGCTGGATATCATAAAACTCCGACTGAAGATTACCGTTGACTTCGGCAAACTTCGGAAGTTCGACCTTCTTGTCGTTTACGATAACCGAGATAACACTGCCGTATTCGAGAAGCGATCCTATCGTAGCCGTTGCGGCTTCACCTTCCGTGGATTCTTCAACGATTATCCTGTCGCCGCCCACTATCGGCGAAGTAAGGCTGACTTCCTTACCGTTAAGTTTGACGCTGGCACCTTCACCGACCTGACCTCTGACCATATGAGGCTTACCGTTTACGATGAAGTTAAGTTCGGGACCGCGTTTAGGGAACAGTCCTTCATTCGGGAATCCTGCCTGCATCGCGGCATCGGCGATCGTCAGATGTCCGTTGTCGTACAGTTTGACACGCTTATCGTTAAACGTAACGAATATGAAATTATTCCTCTGATCGTAGAAGTTTAAGCATATACCGATAGGCGTTACGTACATGCTGTCGAGTATAGCACCGCTGAACTGATAATCGATCTCTTTGAGAACTTCCTCTCCGCGAAGCGCCACACGTTCCGCCATGATGCCCATCTCTTTGGCAAGTGCATCCGTGAAACCCGTGATCTTGCCGCCGCCGCCGACAACAAACACGGCCGATACGGGCTTATTGCCGTTAAGTTCTTTGATCTTGTCGGAAACATCCTTGGCAATATCGGCAATGACTCCTTCAGCGATCTTATGTACTTCCTTGGGCTCGATCTTATGCTCGATACCCATGATATCGGTATACTTGACGGGGCCCTTCTTACCCGAGTCGATCTTGACGTGCTCGGCCTCGTTGAAATCAAGCAGCAGCGAATTGGCGATAACTTCCGTCAGCTCGTCACCCGCCTTCGGGATCATTCCGTAAGCGATAATGCTTCCGTCCTTCGTGATCGATATATCGCTCGTTCCCGCACCCACATCGACAAGCGCGATATTCAGCATCCTGTACATATCGGGGATTGCCGCGGTCATTGCGGCGATAGGCTCGAGCGTAAGGTTTGCGACTTCAAGATCGGCTATCTCCACCGCTTTATACAGGCCGTCAACTACATCGTCGGGAAGAAATGTCGAGATCAGATCGACCGAAATACTCGAAGCCTTATGCCTCTCAAGTGTCGATATCGGATAACCGTTCATATAGTACTTCACAACGGTATAGCCGACGCAGTAGAACTTCATGTCGGTTTTGTTGACTGCCTGAAAATCCTCGTATGCTTTCTCTACACCGAGCATCTCGAGCGTATACACATGCTCCGCATCGATCGTTGTCTCCTCGGGAAACTCCAGTGTCGCCGATGAATTGATCGTCTTGAGCACGCGACCTGCAGCCGCGATACATACTTCATGAAGCTGCTTGCCGATTATGGCCTCAAGGTCGTTCTTGACATCCTTTATCGTATTACCGACCTTCTCTATATCGTGTATCTGCCCGTCAAGCATGGCACGCGTCTCATGCTTCCTGTCACACTGGGCCACAACGTGAAAAGTATCATCGGTACGATATCCGACCGTTCCGACAATACTCCTTGTTCCTATATCCAGTCCGAATACAAGCTGACCGGGATTCTTCTTACCGTCTCCCACTTTTACACCTCACTGATCCTTTAATACTCCCTCAAGCTGCTTCTTTGTATCTTCAATGCCGAAGCTGTTGTCTATGACAACTTTGCAGTAACTTCTGAACACCTCATCACTGCTCTGAGACTCCATGATATCCGAGATCTTCCGATCCGAGTATCCGCGGTTTTCCTTAAGCCTTGCTCTCCGCGTCTTCTCATCGGCATATACATACCACAGTTCATCAACTATTTTATCATAACCGTCCTCGATTAAAAGAGCTGCTTCAATAAAAAAATAATCGACTGTATCTTTGCGCTTCGCGTCGCTTATCATTGCCAGTATCCGCGTCTTTACCGCCGGATGCACAATAGCGTTCACTCCCGCCAGAAGTTTCTCGCCGCCTTCGGCGAAAATCATACCCGCCATCTTCTTCGGATCGATCTGCCCGTCATCGCCGAGGACATCCTTTCCGAGAAGTTCAACAAGCGGCTTAAAGCATACTTCATCCTTATCCTCAAGAGACTTTGCCAGGTCATCGGCCGTGACAATTATACATCTGCACATTTTATCGAGAAGCCTTAACACTTCGGATTTGCCTGCTCCGACTCCTCCCGTTATCCCGACGATCTTCATGTTCTGCAATTCTCCCCGGTCATTTTGCCTCATACCAGTTATCGCCCGTCGATGTCTCAACAAGCATCGGTACAGACAGTTTTACGGCGTTTTCCATTTCTTCTTTAAGAAGCGCTGCCGCTTTATCGACTTCGTCAATGGGAGCTTCTACGAGCAGCTCATCGTGTACCTGAAGAATGACTTTCGATGTCAGCCCTTCTCTTTCAAAACGCTCTTTGACCTTTATCATCGCGATCTTCATTATATCGGCCGCACATCCCTGTATCGGTGCGTTCATAGCAACCCTTTCACCGAAAGACCTCTGCATGAAGTTGGAACTTGAAAGTTCCGGAAGAGGACGTCTTCTTCCAAACAACGTCGTGACGTATCCGTCCTTCTTCGCCTTTTCAACTCCCGCATCAAGATACTCTTTTACCTTGGGGAAAGTCCTGAAATATTCGTCTATGAAATCCTTCGCATCTTTTCTCGAAATGTTAAGATCGCTTGATAAACCGAAAGCGCTGATCCCGTATATGATACCGAAGTTAACCGCTTTAGCGTTCCGACGCATGATCGGAGTCACTTCCGAAAGATCAACATGAAATACTTTCGAAGCGGTGATCGCATGAATATCGGCACCGGAATTGAATGCTTCTATCAGTGATCCATCACCCGACAGATGCGCCATAATACGAAGCTCGATCTGCGAATAATCGGCATCGATGAAACGGCACCCGTCCTTCGGTACGAAAAACTGCCTGATAAGTCTGCCCTGTTCCATCCTGGCGGGTATATTCTGAAGGTTCGGCTCGGTACTTGATATCCTTCCCGTCGCCGTTATGGTCTGATTGAACGTGGAATGGATACGCCCGTCTGCAGCCACATAATCAGCCAGACCGTCGGTATACGTCGATTTAAGTTTCGAAAGCGCACGGTACTCCAGTATTCTTGATACGAACGGATACTCGGGAGCCAGCTTTTCGAGCACGTCCGCTGCGGTCGAATAACCCTTCTTGGTCTTCTTGCCACCCGGTATCCCCATCTTGCCGAAAAGTATCTCACCGAGCTGCGCCGGCGAATTGATGTTAAACTGTTCTCCGGCCTCGTTGTGGATACCTTCCTCCAGCTCTTTGATCTGGGATCCGAGCTTATCTCCGTATGCCTTGAGTTTTTCGGGAAGAAGACGTATTCCGAGCCTCTCCATGTCTTGAAGACACGCTATGAGCGGAAGTTCGATATCATTATACAGATCCGTCATCCCGAGTGACCCTATTCTGTCCTGAACAGGCTGCGAAGCCGTATAACATACATATGAAAACGTGCATGCATATTCCGCAACATCTTCCGGAGTAAGCATATAACACTCCGACAGAGTTCTCTTTCCGAACAGTTCCGAATAGCTCTTTATGATGATACCGCAGTATTCGTTCGCAACATCCTCAATCGAGTAGTCGTTCTTAAGCGGATTGCAAAGATATGCTCCAACACAAAGATCATTGAAATGGTCTTTGACGGCATTCATATCACACAGCTCCGGCAAAAGAGAAAGTGCGGACTTTAAGTCAAACGTTGACAGTGTGATTTTCGCCTTGCGGATAGTATCCGAAAGGCGGGCGCAAATGCTGTCGATAGGATCGGCTCCGGTGGCGGGAACAAATACCGTCTCGTCCTTTGAGAACGTGAGCGCGATGCCGATTTCGGATACGAACAGGCCGGCCGATGAAACGGATGATAATCTGTCAAACACCTGTGAGACCTTTGCCGGATCGGAAGCCGTAACAAACGAGTCACGGTAACTTTCATCAACTGCGGATGCACTGTCGTCAAAACGGTCCAGAAGGTTCTTGAACCCGAGTTCCTTAACTATCTTATAGGCTTCATTCGTGTATATGTTCCCTAGCTTCGCGTCGGCAAAGTCAAGCTTGATATCCGCGTTTATCTCGATCGTGGCGAGCTTCTTCGACAGGATCGCCATGTCAAAGTTTTCTTCAAGAGTCTGTCTGACCGAATTCTTCGTTATCTCGCCGATGTGGTCTTTGAGATTGTCTATGTCGCCGTACTGCTTCAGAAGTTCCGTAGCGGTCTTCTCACCGATCTTCGGGACACCCGGTATATTATCGGAAGAGTCGCCCATAAGACCCTTAAGTTCGATTATCTGAAGCGGTGTAAGGCCGTACTTTTCGATGACATCGGCGGTGTGATAATTCTCGATCTCTGTCCTGCCGCTCTTTGTCTTCGGGATCCTGACAAGGATCTTATCCGTAGCAATCTGAAGAAGATCACGGTCTCCCGAAACAAGCGTGACATCCATCCCCTCTTTCTCGGCGCGCTTGGCAAGCGTTCCGAGGATATCATCGGCTTCAAGACCGCCCTTTTCCATGATCGTTATGCCCATGGCACGAAGCAGATCTTTAAGAAGAGGCATCTGCTGTTTGAGTTCATCGGGCATACCCTTTCGCGTTCCCTTATAAGCCTCGTACATTTTGTGTCTGAACGTGGGTTCGTGAACATCGAACGCCACGACGAGACAATCGGGAGACTCCTCATTGAGTATTCTGAACATGATGTTCAGAAACCCGTATATCGCATTCGTATGAACGCCCTGTGCGTTCGTAAGATCAGGTATGGCGAAGAACGCCCTGTTTACTATGCTGTTGCCGTCTATAAGTACAAGCTTACCGCTCATGATCCCGCCTTAGAAAACTATTCCGAAAAAGTGTGAAAGAAAACCGAACAGTTCATATGAAACTATTATCATCGAAATTATCTCAAATATCCTTAAAACATCCTCATTGAAATAGTGAAAATACATCGCACGTTTCATGACTCTGATCTTGTGCGACAGTTCATTTCTCAGATCGATCGACTCACCGTTTTCAAGCCTTCCCAAGGCTTCGGAGATAAGATATCTGATCTCGAGTTCCTCGAAACAGTCAGGACATTTCTCGACATGAGTCAGAAACTGCCAGAGCGTCTCCCCGACGAGTTTGTTCTCGATGAACCTGTTCATATGCAGTTCGCATTCGTTGCAATCTATATATTCCATAACAAAACGATCGACTACCTTGTGTCCTTGTCTATGAATTCAAGAAAGAGTACGGTGATTATCGCATATGTGACGGAAAACACGATCATCGCCTCCCAGCTGTCCCACAGATTATCAAACGTCCGGGCAAAGTCTGCCCTTGCATTGGCCTCGCCGAGCTTATTAAGTATGACATCCCTCATTCCGTTTTCTTCTATTGTGGTCATGACATCTTTTAAAGACACTCCTCCGCCGAGTTCGATCTTGTCTCCGGAAGATACCATCTTGTTCCATACGACAACGGCCGGAAGATTATTATAATCGGATATCACACACAATCCGCGGACTCCCCACTTTGACACCATCAACTTGGTAACGTCCGCAAGTTTTTCGGGAAGCTGTATGAACCCCGCAAACACAAGCTGAAGTATCAGCATGAACGGCATTACGGTCATGGCCGCCATAGGAGTCTTGACTATCGCCGATATCATGAGAGCCATCATATCGGACGTGTAAGTTATCAGAAGAAGCGTTATGAACATATCGGGAATGAACGTGAAGATCGCTCCTTCCTCCGGGAAATCGATCCCCGTCATTCCGAGTACGATCATCGTTATCGCGGACTGCATCGCACACAGAAAAAGCTGATATACCAGATGCGACGCAACATATGACGTGATATGCAGCCCCGCCCTGTGTTCTCTCTTTATGATCGGCCTTTCCCTGCATATCGACTGGATCGAATTGAAGAAACCGTTCCATATGCAAACGCACGTCAACGCGAAGTTTGCCTGAAATGTACCTTCCATGCTGACGTACAGTCCTTTTCCGACAGCCATCGAAACCATACCGGCGATTATCGCCGCCATAGGTAACACTTTCCAGTCACTCTGAAGCACGAACATCCTGAACTGTTTTCCAAGGTATATCAGAAGCTGTCCGAAGTGTCCTTTATGTTTTAATACGTTGTTTTCGGTCTCCATATCTTTCCTCAGCTGATCTTCTGTGCATACTTTTCAACGAACTCATCGGCTCTTCCTTCGCCGCCCTCATCCTTCTGGTTGATCGACAAAAGGATATCTTCCATGGACTTCTTGCCGAAGAACTCGTCGGCCTCTTTTATAGGGCCGAAGTAAGCGAGTCTTCCGGTACGTGAGGCATCTTTTGCCAAGACGATAACATCATCGAACAGATCAATAACCCTGTCCGGGGTATGTGTTATAACGATAACGATCTTTCCTTCGTCCGCGATCTTTCGGAGACTCTCGAAGAGATTTCTCGCAACGACTCCGTCAAGTCCCGAATCAGGTTCGTCAAGTATGAACAATGTCGGATCGCTGATAAGTTCAAGTGCGATCGAAAGCCTCTTTCTCTGTCCTCCCGAAAGCTTTGAGACCTGTGAACTCTTCACCGATTGAAGTCCAAACTTATCAAGCACCTCGTTGATCCTCTTCTTTCTGTCCGAATGAGAAACGTTCTTGGGCAGGCGAAGCTTCGCGGCATCCGACAGAGTCATGTAGACCGTATCACTCAACCGCATCAGATCCTGTTGCGGAACGAAGCCGAGGTCGTATTTCATACTCTCATAATCGGTGTACACATCTTTACCGCGAAGGACCACTTCGGCGTTTGCCTTCTCATATCCGGTAACAGCATTGAGAAAGGTTGTCTTACCGGCTCCGCTTCCGCCGAGAAGAAGAACCATATGGCCGGTCGGGATCGACAGATGTATATCCTTGAGAAGGTACGTCTTCCTTCCGAAGTTCTTAACGGTCCTGTCAGTAAGATTGACCGTAATGCCGTCTTTGATCGCATCGACGGTAGCCCCGCTGATCGAAGCCGCTTTTTCATAATCCGTAACGATCGGGCTGTCGTGCTTCGGTACGAATTTGCTGTTGAATCCCCATATGATACTGCATATTTCCGGTACGATGACCCAGAGGACACTCCAGCGGCGCCTTCTCGAGAACACATCGCACAAAGAGATGAAAATACGGATACTGAAGAGCATCTGTGCCAAACAGATCGCAAGGTAAACAACATTCCAGAACAGGCCCATTGCCGACATATCGTCAAAGAAGCCCCGGATCAGTGAAGATAACACCCTGCACACGGCAAGCATAAAATATGTCCTGCCCTCTTCTTCCCTCTCTGCCATCACGGCAAGATGATACTGGACAACACCGGGAATAAACGCATATATGCTCTTTATATTATCTTTTTTAAAGAGCTTGCTGCATCCTATACCCATGAGCAACCATGTGAACACCGAATTGAGCGTGGTTGATACCAGTATTACATCAAGTTCTGTTGACGATACCGCCTCGTTCATATTATTCCTTCCTAACCTTTTTGCGATACATGTTCTAGTAAAGAAAGCCGGGTTGGGTAACCCCGGCTTTCTTATTTATTTATCCGATCGTCGATCCCCGTCCGATCACATTACCATTGTCGTGAGGATCTTACCGTCTTTGACGGCTGCAAGCTTGATAAGGCTGACCTTTCCGGACTTGTCCATCAGCGCAGCAAGATTGTAACCTGCGGGGATTGCAACAGCATATGTATGGCCGTTGTAAGGATATGCGATCAACAGTCCGACATCCGGACGGGCCTTGAGGGCATTTATCATCCCGGCATCGATAGAAAGAGCCTTGGGTGCAACAAGATTAAGTGTCTGACCGGGTACTGCAGAAACTATCATCCCCGCAGCGATCGTTGTCCAGTTTGCATCCTGGGATGCCGTCTGTGCAACTACAGCGGGAGCATGATTGACATCCACGGTGGTGAATGCTTTATATCCACTCTCATCGGTCGTTACCGTGATAACCGCATTTCCGGCTCCGTTTGCCTTGATGATGCCGCTTCCGTCAACGGTTGCAACCGAAGGATTGCTTGAACTGAAATAAACTCTCTTGTTTCTGGCACTGTCGGGCATTACATAAGCGATCACCTGATATGTCTGTCCGGGCTGAAGCGTGACATAAGTCGTGCTGACGCCTACTCCGGTCACTTTATATTTATTCTTCTCTTTCTCGGCCTTGAGCTGTTTCTCGAGCTCGGCTCTCTTTATGGCTTCCTGCTCGGCTTTTCTCTGAGCCTCGAGAGTGGCTGCCCTTTGAGCGTCCAACGCAGCCTGTTGGCGCTGCTCTTCCTCGCGTTTTCTCTGTTGCTCATTCTCCTCATCGATCATAGCACCGACGAGCCCTAAAGTTATAGCTGCCTTTATATCGTCTTCATCGATATCCTCGTCATCGTCTTCATCCGTAAGTTTATTAAGAAACTCATTCTCCTCGGGGGTGATATCGACAAGATCTACCATAAAATCATAATCGTCGTCATCATCAGCCATTACGACCGAAGGAAAGGCAAACGATCCGAACGCGACTGCCGTGGCAACAAAACCACACATCAATCTCTTTCGTAATGAATCAAACATATTATGATCCTCCTTCATATTGGTTTTGTATAATACCAAGCATACAATATCTAGTATATTATAAACCAAAACACTCCGGGGTTGTCAACAAAAATCACTCGGCTTTTTATATCACTCTTTCAGAAATGCATTCAGCTCATCGGAGTCAAATTCAATTATCTCTCCTTTTTTGACAGTGAAGCAGTTCTCCTCTTCTCCGTCACCTTTCTGAAGTTCATCTCCGGAGTAAGCGGTCCATCCGCTTTTGTTCTTTATAAAGGTCAGCTCTTCACCCGTTTCTTTATCCGTAACCGTGATCACGAACATGTAAGATCCCGGATCAACCGTTACGGCCATACGGTCCGTTCCGTCCTCAGCCCATGAATTGTAGACTGTATCGTTATCTGTACTGATCACCGATACCATAACCTCATTCGATTCAAGGATATCATGATCTGGGAACACCATCTGGAAACGTGCAAGGCCGTTTTCAACCTTTTCGGGCAGTTCCCTGTCTGCTATGCCGGTCTCATCGATGGCTTTATTCAAAACATCCATGTATTCTTCCATTTTGACAACCTTGAGCGACCATGGCAGTATTTCGGAAAGCTGCTCATAATCGGTTCTCGGAGTCAGGATCAATGCTACGTTCAGCCAAAAATACAACTGATCTTCCTGGGGCATTCCGCTCTCGTTGAGCCTGTATGCTATAAGATTTAAAAGCGATGAGTTTATGTGAACTCCGCCGTTATCATTATTCTCCGACGCTTCACTCACGGGCGGAACATAATGCTTGTCCCAGACATGTTCCGGCTGATCATATAAATGCGGCTGACTCATCGAACGAATAGGTTCTTTTCCGTTCTCTGAGATAAGCCATGTCTTGTCTTTTGTCTTGCCCATAAGACTTTCTACAAGATTTCCGAATATATCGCTCATTGCCTCATTGATCGCGCCGTAATCATTCAGATAAAGATTCGTGATCATGGCACTGCCCGTAAGAGCGTGCGTATACTCATGAGCCATTATGTCATATGTTTCTCCGTCGGGGTCGTTACGATTGAATTGAAATACGTCAAATCCCTGTATCTTTCCGCTGTAACATGCATTTTCAACCGGTTCGCCGTCCTCATCGACCCAGTCCATGAGAAGAAGGACAGGGGATCCCGTTCCGTCCGGCCCCTCCCATCCAAGGTCCGTATAAAAATCATATATTTCGGTAAATGTTCTGTAGATAAGAACTTCATTGTCGGTAAATTTTCCGTCCTTTTCGACACGTGCGGTAAGCGTATCATTGTTAACAAAATCCGCATAATCGGCGCACATGATCTTGCGTTTTACATCGGCAAGATATACTTCTCCGGTTTTGGGATTTTTTGCAACGGGGATCGTTACTTCCTCCGTTCCCCCATGATGCTTTTTCACCTTTCCCGTCCAGGTATCGGCTTCGAGTCCTTCAAAGGTAAAAGCGGCTCCCGAGCCGGACAATGCATCCTTGTTTCCCGGAGCTGTCACGGGATTGCAATAGAGATACTCTCCGTTCGAATCAACGTAATGAGCAAGATAAGCCGTGTCCACATCCTCATAATAATTCCTTGTATATACAACCCACGCATAATAATATATCCCCGACCTTTCCTCTATCGGCAATAATGTCGCTTCGGTTACATTCGGAACGATATCAACGGATAATCCTTCTTCCTTAAGTTTCTCTTTTACGATCGCCTCCGCATCTTCGGCCCCAACTCTCCAATCAGCATCGGCACTGACATTAAGATCGGGCACAAGCGTACTGTTCAAGCCTATGGCATGTCCGTCCTTGTCCGTCACGAGTTTGAGCGATGCCCCGTATACTTTGATATCGCCGGCAATCTGACTGAATGTATAATACGTGTTACCCTCTTCCGTCGGGCCGTCTATAGCCGCCAGCTCAAGTGATGTAGTATCGTCTCCGCCTATATACTCAAGAACACCGGTTACAAGTTCAAGAGCCTCTTCCTCGTTTGTGACCGTACCATCATAGAACTCCTCACCAACGAACACCTGTATGGCTCCCTCTCCCGTGAAAGCCCCCTCATTTAATTCAGAAGCATCAAAATAATTATCCGATTCGTATTCCGGCTCTTCCTCATCTTCCTCCTCGGACACAGATTCATCCTCAACAAACTCTTCATATTCCTCTTCCGGTAGTCCGGAATCAGCCTGTTCGTCATCATCACCGCAGCCGGTAACAACCAAAGAAAGTGCAAACAGAATCGCTATCAAAAAGTGGGGGATTTTCTTTGTCATCGTGTTCTCCTTCATGTTTCTTGAAACAAAGTCACGTATATGTTAAGATATGGTTTGTTGCAGGTGTGGCGGAATGGCAGACGCAGCAGACTCAAAATCTGCCGTAGGTAACTACATGAGGGTTCAAGTCCCTCTACCTGCATTTCTATTCCTTGGCAAACAGCACCTTTAATACAATCGGTGTTACTATCGATGATACGATTATGAGAAGTATCACTGCCGGGAAATATACCGAAGCAAGCACTCCGGCCGACAGGCCTTTCTGCGCAACGATAAGAGCGACCTCGCCTCTTGTCATCATTCCAGCTCCGATCCGGAGAGAATCTTTCCATTTATAACCGCATATTTTTGCAGCCATGCCGCATCCGATAACTTTACTGAGAAGTGCAACTATAATAAAACATACGCTGAATCCGAGTATCGACAGCGTCAGACCTGACAGGTCGGTCTTGAGACCTATGCATGCAAAGAACACCGGTCCGAACAACATGTAACTGCTTATATCTATCTTCTTCTCGACATACTCTGTATCCTTGATCGTGCACAGTACGATTCCCGCACAGTATGCACCCGTTATGTCGGCAATACCGAAATACTTCTGCGCCACAAAAGAAAGCGCAAAACAAAATGCCAAACTGTATATGGGGATACGCTGCGTATGCGGGTGATTTTTCTCGAGAATTTCCATGCACTTGTGGACAATAAGTCCGATAACAAATGCAGCGGTGAAGAACAGCGCTATCTTCAGGAGTACGATCCCGACGTTTCCGTCACCTCCCGCTCCTCCGACAACGCACGTCAGAACGATGATGCCGATGACATCATCAATAACTGCCGCGCCGACTATCGTGGTGCCGACTTCGGATGTAAGTTTTCCCATTTCGGAAAGTGCCGCGACCGTTATCGATACACTTGTGGCTGTGATGATCGTTCCCATAAAGAGCGCGGTATAAAAGCCCTTTGAAGGCGGAGCCGCAAACCCATAGAACAGGCCGTACAGAGCAAATCCTGCAACCAGCGGAACAAGCACACCGATAAGTGCAACAAAAAATGATTTGAATCCCGATCTTTTGAGCTGTTTCAGATCGGTACCGAGGCCTGCGGCAAACATAAGCATAATAACGCCTATCTCCGCAAACACCTCAATTGTGTCGTTTACCTGAACGGCATTTATGATCGACGGCCCGACAAGAAGTCCGGCCACAATCTCACCGACTACCTGCGGCGCTCCCACCCTTCTTGCAAGAAGACCGAGAGCTTTCGCCGCAAATATCAGTACCGCCAGATCAAATAGTATCTTAATGTCCATTTACATTTATACCGTGTATTGAGAAAGATCCGAATTGATCTCATCGGAGTATTTATTAAGGTTCTCGGAGATGCTGGTGATGTTCTCCGTTTCCTCACGAAGCTTGCTGCTTGCCGAAACGATCATGTTTGAAAGGCCGAGAACCTCCGAAATGTTCGAAGCCTGTTCCTGGGTCGTGGCAGCATTATTTGATGCAACGTCATTGATCCTCTCGATGCCGTTTGCGATCTCGTTGATACCGTCGGTCGCCTTCGCAACATCTCCGTATATCTTGTTAAACGATTCGTTCGCGCCAGTAACAGCCGTCAGGCATGCTTCCATATCATTTACGCATATTTCAGCCTTATGGTTGATATCCGTGATGTTCTTCGTGATACCTTCAACAAGACGTCTGATAGTCTCGGTAGCCTCGGATGACTGGTTTGCAAGAGTTCCGACCTCGGTAGCGACAACCGCAAATCCCTTACCCATCTCACCGGCTCTTGCTGCCTCGATGGAAGCGTTGAGCGACAGAAGGTTTGTCTGCTCAGAGATCGCATTGATCGTATCGGTAATACCGGTGATCTCTTCGATGGACTTTGCGGTTTCCCTGATGAGTGAACTGAGTTCGCCGATAGTATCGTTAAGTGTGCCGACGTTCTTCGTCATGCTCTCCATCTCATCCCTGCCCTTTGCGGAAGCATCAAGAGTCTCATCACAAAGGTTCTTGACATTCTCTGCGTTCATGGCAAGTTCATTTGATGTGGTTGCAAGATCGGTTGCCGCACTTGCGATATCTTCTATCGACTGGTTCATGTCGTTAAGTGTGTTGTTAAGTTTCTCGATCGATTCGCCCTGATCACTGTTTGCATCGGAAAGCGAATGTGAGATATCGAAACACTCACCGGCACGGCTGTTCATCTCACCGGATATTCCGACAAGACTGTTGAACGTATGCCTCATCTTCTCGATGTACTCGTTAAGACTCTCGGAAAGAGTCGTGATCTCGTTATTTCCTTCCGGAACAAGGCTGACTGTGAAGTCACCCTTACTGATATCCGTGATACGCTCCGTTACAGTGATAACGGGATCGATAGCTTTTCTGATCATGAAATACATGAGGATAGACAGAATCAGAAGAAGGACCAGTGCACTCACCGAAGTGATGATTATAACCTTCCAGATGCTGTTTGAAAGAAGCGATGAAGGAACCGCGCTTACTACTACCCATGATGTATCCTCGATTGCGGTTGCGGTGTACATCTGCGAACCTGCCGATGACTTGGCAGTAACAACCTTTTCGCCGCCGGCTGTCGCGCTCGTATTAAGCGAATCAAATACCGGAGCAAGACCCGCAGCCACGGGATCGGTGGCCGAAGACAGGTTCTGGCCTACCGCATCGTTAACATTACTGATTATGATATCCTTGGAATTCGTATCAACTATATAGTATTTTGCATCAGTTGAAAGAGAATCGAAGTTTGATACTATCTCAGCCACCTTGACGAAATCGATATCACTGCTGAGTACCGTATTGTCTCTTATCAGTATGGAGCAGGCAATACTGATATTACCGGTAGCAGCATCAAGATAAGGATCGGAAGAATAAATTTCACCTTTATTGCTGATGGCGCCCTTATACCATCCTCTTTCGGTAAATACAAAATCATCCGTGGGAACCCAGCCCGAACCGTCAAGGAACGTGCCGTCATCTCCGTATGCCATATAGATATCATGGGAATCCGGATCAAGTTCGGTGAGCTTTAGGAGCATCGCAAGCGTATCGTCATATGACATCTCCGGAGCGTTTCTGATAACATCCGCAGTCTGTCCGACTCTGTCCTCGATGCTTCTCCACCATCCGTGGATCTGGCTTGCATACGTATTCGACTCTCTCGCAAGGATATTATTCATGAGCGACTGGATATTATCGGACGCAAGCTTTATTGTGACCTGTGTGATAATGACAACGATGATCGCTACATAAATAATGATCTTTGAAAGAAGCGTCTTCTTCAATGCGCGTCTTTTTTTCGTTTTCATCCTGACATCTCCTTTTTGTATATATTATAACTATTACAAATTATAATCCGAAAAATCAAATGTCGCAAAATAATCCGACGGTGTTTCGGCACGTCTGATCATTTCAAAGCTCCTGTCCGGATGTACCAGGACCTCGGCGCTTCGGAGCTTTCCGTTGTAATTGTATCCCATTGCAAAGCCGTGTGCCCCGGCATCGTGAATGAACAGGTAATCACCTTTTTCTATCTTCGGAAGTTTTCTGTCTATCGCAAACTTGTCATTGTTCTCACAAAGTCCTCCGACAACATCGTATGTGTTCGTTGCCGGTTCGTCTTCCTTGCCGAGTACCGTAATATGATGATAACTTCCGTACATCGCGGGACGCATCAGATTGACCGCACATGCATCAACGCCGATATATTCCTTGTAGATATGTTTCTCATGGATAGCCTTGGTGACAAGCGCACCGTACGGTCCCATCACATATCTTCCCATCTCGGTAAATATCCTGACATCGTTCATTCCTTTCGGAACAAATATCTTCTCATAGACTTTGCGTACTCCTTCTCCGATAACGAATATATCATTCGCATCCTGGTCGGGAGTATACGGTATTCCGACTCCTCCCGAAAGATTTACAAATGCAATGTGAGCACCTGTCTTCTCATGGATATCCGCCGCAAGTGCAAAGAGCTGCTCCGAGAGCATCGGATAATAATCGTTTGTCACGGTATTGCTGACAAGGAACGAATGAATTCCGAAATGCTTTACGCCCCTGTCCATAAGAATCCTGACGGCTTCATACATCTGTTCGGTTGTCATACCGTACTTGGCATCCTGCGGATTATCCATGATACCGTTGCTGACCGTAAACACACCGCCCGGATTGTAACGAATACTCATTGTCTCATTTAGTCCGCACAGATTGTCAAAGTAATCGATGTGCGTAATATCGTCGAGATTGATGATCGCACCGAGTTCCTTTGCAAGGATGTAATCCTCGGCGGGGGTCTCATTCGACGAGAACATTATGTCGTCACCGGAAAAACCCGCAGCCTTTGAAAGCATCAGTTCGGTAAGGCTTGAGCAGTCAACGCCTATCCCGTGATTTTTCATAAGGGACAGAAGGAACGGATTCGGAGTTGCCTTAACGGCAAAGTATTCCTTGAATCCTTCGTTCCATGAAAAAGCGGACTTGATGTTCTCGATATTCCTTATGATCCCTTCCTCGTCATAAACGTAAAAGGGTGTGGGGATCTTTGCATCGATCGCCTCCGCAAGTTGTTTGTCAATAAAAGGTACTTTTCTCATCTTGTCATCCTCACATGTATTAGCGGTTACTCCTCAACAAAACCTTCAACTCCTCGTTTTGAACCGTCGCTTGTTAAGCTCTCACTCTTATCGTCCGTCTGGGCGATTATATACTGACCTTTGACTCCGGAATCTTCGTTGCTTGATTTCTCCGCAACCCCGTCCTTCGTCTTGTATTTGAATGTACGCTTGGCTCCGCTTTTTGTAACACCGTTAAGCGTCATGGAACCGTCCTCGAGGCCGTTCGTGTAATTACCCGAGATCTCTTTCATCACGAAATCGTTCCCGCTCACCCTGTCTTTGAAATAGTTTGACTTGGCGGTTCCCTGTCCGTTCGGCTTATCATCGGACCACTCTCCGTCGAATATGAACGATCCGATCGAAGAACTCTCGGAATAACTTGCACGCATCATTACGCCGTGTCCGCTTCTGACATCCGAATGGAATTCTCCGTAATAATAGTATCCGTTTTCATAAACGGCGATCCCGTAGCCTTCGCGTTTTCCGTCGACATCAAAGTCTCCGAGATAATACGAATTGTCTCCGATGACTTCGTCCGCAAACGCAACATAGTCTTCTTCGCGGATCTTATCCTTGATCGCATCGTAATCTTTGTCTATGAACAGTTGCTTTAACGGCTCAAGCTTTGCGGCTCTTGCCTCTTCTTCAGCACGCTTGGCCTCTTCTTCCGCAATCCTTGCTTCCTCTTCGGCCTGTATCCTCGCGCGCTCCTCTTCGATTGCGAAAACCTTGGCATTCATGGATTCGTCGCCTGTGTCCTCAAAACCTTTGTGAAGGACTTCAAGCATCGTGTCTTCATCTCCGCGGCTCTCATAAATATTGGCGATCGACCAGTATGCGGTCTTATTGTTCGGATTGACGGAAATGGCATTCTGATAACATAAGAGTGCCTCATCCTCCTGACCGTACACTTCGGCCATCGACATGTAAGCTTTGACTATCGCCGACTTGATCTGCTCATTCCCCTCTTCGTGCTCAAGCGCCCTTTCGTAGCACTCTATCGCCTCGGAATAGCACTCCGCTTCCATGTAATTGTTACCCTTATTTATCAGATCCGCTACTTCGTTAGCGACCGATTTGTAACTGGCATAATAAAACGCGCCGAACAGAATTGCTCCGACGAGCACGGCCCCGACAAATATCTTAAGGGCCAGCGCCTCCTTCTTTGTCATAAAATATCCCCTTTAAATATTCTCTATCTGCCAATCTACGGGGCTTTGCCCGTTCCTTGCGAGAAAACCGTTTGCTTTCGAAAAATGCCTGCACCCGAGGAATCCCCGGTATGCCGAGAGCGGACTCGGATGTGCGGCCTTAAGTACAAGATGCTTCGGATTATCGAGCATCGAAGCTTTTTGCTGAGCACTTCTCCCCCACAGCATGAAAACGATCGGCCTGTCCTGTTTGTTAAGGGCTGCTATCGTCGCATCGGTAAATTGTTCCCATCCCTTGTTCTGGTGGGAATTGGCGGCATGCGCCCGTACGGTAAGAACCGTGTTCAGAAGCATCACTCCCTGATCCGCCCACTTTGTGAGGCAGCCGTTATTCGGAATGAAACACCCCAGATCATCATGGAGTTCCTTGTATATGTTCACAAGGCTCGGTGGAATCTCTATGCCGGGACTAACGGAAAAACACAGTCCGTGAGCCTGCCCCGGTTCATGATACGGATCCTGGCCGAGTATCAGGACTTTGACATTTGCAAGCGGTGTTCTGTCGTAGGCAGCAAACACGTCCTGTTTCTTGGGATATATCGTATGCGTGGCATATTCGTTATTAACGAACCTGTAAAGCTGTGCATAATATGGCTTTTTGAATTCGGCAGCCAGAGGTTCCAGCCAGTCGTTGTCGATCACTTTAAGCTCTCCTTACCGATATGCCGTTTTCGCTCAGGTATTCTTTAAGATCACAAATCTCAAGTTCCTTGTAATGGAAAAGAGATGCCGCAAGTGCGGCGTCAGCCCCGCCTTCCGTCAGCACTTCTCTGAAGTGTTCACGGTTTCCTGCTCCTCCGCTTGCGATGACAGGTATTCCGACATTCTCGGATACGGTTCTCGTAAGCTCTATGTCAAATCCGGCTTTCGTGCCGTCACAATCCATGCTTGTCAGAAGTATCTCTCCGGCTCCGAGCTTCTCAGCCTTTATGGCCCACTCTATTGCATCTATACCGCAGTCGATCCTTCCGCCGTTTTTGAAAATGTTCCAACCGCTTCCGTCTTCACGTCTCTTTGCATCAATGGCAACAACGACACACTGGCTTCCGAACTTGTCGGCAGCGTCCGATATCAGATCCGGATTCATGATCGCAGCGGAATTAACGCTTATCTTATCGGCTCCTTCACGAAGAAGATGCCTAAAGTCATCTACGGTCCTGATCCCGCCTCCGACAGTGAACGGAATGAATATAGTCTCCGCAACGGCCCTTACCATGTCGGCAACGGTATTCCTTGCATCGCTTGATGCGGTTATGTCAAGAAACACAAGCTCATCCGCACCGGCTTTGTCGTAAGCCGCCGCGATATCAACGGGATCACCCGCATCTCTCAGATTCACGAAGTTCACACCCTTGACGACACGTCCGCCGTTAACGTCAAGGCATGGGATTATCCTCTTGGTAAACATATGATCCTTTACAGTCCGATAAAGTTTTCAAGGATACGAAGACCGACCGCTCCGCTCTTTTCCGGATGGAACTGACATGCGAAAACATTTCTGCTTTCCACCGAAGCATCTATCGTGACGTTATATGATGTAGTTGCAACGACCGTACTGCGGTCGGCTGCTTCAAGATAATACGAATGAACGAAATACACATATGCTCCCTCATCTATCCCTTTAAAAAGTCTTCCGGGATTGGGATATTCAAGAGAGTTCCACCCCATCTGAGGAATCTTGCTGTACTGTCCGACGGGGATCTTTTTGATTCCGCCCGCAAGTGCTCCGATACCTTTGACATTCGGTGCCTCTTCGCTGTATTCATAAAGGAGCTGTAATCCGAGACATATGCCGAGAAACGGTTTGTCCTGCGAGATGATATTTTTAATAACGGGAACGAGGTCGTATCCGTTCAGCTTATCCATTGCATCACCGAACGCACCAACCCCGGGTAAAATCACTTTGTCCGCTTTCTGCAGGGTGTCCGGATCCCTTGTTACGACAGGCTCACATCCCAGATAATCGAGCGCTTTGACAACACTCAACATATTCCCTGCATCGTAATCTATTATCGCGATCACAGATCATTCTCCTCTGCGTTTATTACGGAATTATCGTTAGGCTGTAACTCCATAGTCGCTTCAGCCGCCGAATCGTTTGTCTCGGGTTTTACACCCGATGTATCAAGAAGACATTCATATAACGCCTTCGTATATTCCGGAGAACCTTCAAGTTCGATCCAGGACCTTGCCCTGTCAACAGTAACACCGAAAGTATTATACAGTTCATCGTATATCTTTCTCGACAGCTGCGAATACTTATCTATCACTCCGAGAGTTGCTGCATCCTCGGCATACTTGTCTATCATCTGCACACCCTGAACGAGCGCATTGAGCGCCTCCATACGAAGGCCCATCTTCATGTAGTTCTGATATGAATCGTACGGTCTCTTGATCCTAAGAAGAGTCACGGTTCTGTCGTACAGTTCGTGATCTTCGTTTGTAAGCCTGTGACCGCGCATGTATTCGTATGTCTTCTGATACTCGCCGGTCTGATAGAACTTCTTCGCCTTCTTCATATCCTGCGAATAAGGATACATGAATGCAAGGAACGTAATTACGATTCCTATCGTTATACAAAAGAGCGTGATAGCAACAACCTTTTTCCTCGGAAGCTTCTTGCTTGGAAGTTCCGGAAGCTTCTCTTTCTTTTTCTTTTCTTTCTTCTTTTTCTTGGGAGGTTCGGCTCCTTCTTCGCCTTCTTCTCCTTCGGCTTCTCCGCCCTTCTTTTTCTTATCTTTCTTGTCTTTTTTCTTCTTTTCCTTTTTGTCTTTCTTGCCCTTGCCGGCATCCTCGCCTTCAAGTTCTGCCATTATCGCGGCGTTCTCGTCGGCACCTTCCTGGGCAACTTCAACAGCTGTCTGTTCTATTCCGAGCAGTTCGTTCTCGCCCTCTTCGTCTTCTCCGACTTCCTCAAAGAGTTTGGCAAAGAGATTCGCAAAGAAACCGCCTTTCTTCTTCTCCAGATCCAACTCATCTGGTATGTCAAGAAGATCGGGATCAACGAGCATCTCTTCATCTCCGCCGATAATTTCGACGTTATCACTCTTCTTTTTCTTCCTGCCGAACAGGCTGAATCCCTTTTTCTTCTTTTTCTTTCCTTTTGTCGTGCCCTCTTCCTCATCGATAACGTTATCGATGCCGAACAGTTCCTCATCGTTATCTGACGCGAACAATGCCTCTGCAGTCTCGGTGTTCGGATCCACAAGTTCGGAATTCTCATCCTTCTCAAGAAGATCTCCGATGTCGGACAGATCTCCGGATCCGTCGTCAAGAGATCCGAGAAGATCATTCAGATCGGAATCCCCTTCTGCCTCCGCAGATACTCCGTCTTCAGGAATCTCAAGATTGTTGGTCACATTCTCGAGCATCGCGGACAGATCGGTATCAAACATATCAATACCGCCAAGATCGAGATCCGTTGCTTCTTCGGGCTCCGCCGGAGCTTCGGGTTCTGCAATATCTTCGGTTACTTCGGGCACATCCGGTTCCGTTTCGGCTTCCGCTTCGCTCTCTGCCGGTGCGCCTTCTTCCGAAGGTGCTTCGGGTTCATTCTCTCCCGTTATTTCGCCTAGCGACGACAGAAGATCCGATATCTCCTGATCGGGCATGAGGGGTGATTCTTCTTCCTCGGGGATACTGAGTTCCTCGAGTTCGGCCTCCTCTATTGCAGGCTCTTCCTCAGCCACGGGTTCTTCTTCGGCTACAGGTTCCTCATCGATTACAGGTTCCTCTTCGGTCATTGATTCTTCAACCGGATGCTCCTCTTCGATTACAGCTTCTTCTATGACAGGCTCTTCAACAGGAGCTTCTTCTACTGCAGGCTCCTCAACAGTAACTTCTTCTGTCGAAATTTCCTCAGTTGCCGCAGGTTCTTCTGCAGGTACTTCCTCCTCTGCAGGTGCTTCGGGCTCCGCATTTGCACTTGCAAAAAGAGCTGCGATCATGTCCGGATCAAGTGCCTTTGCACTGTCGTTGGGATCAAGATCATCAATCGAGAGCGAAGGAGTCGCAGCCTCCTCGGCTGACGGTTCTTCTACCACCGGTTCTTCGATTATCGGTTCTTCGATGACAGGTTCTTCAATAACGGGTGCCTCTTCTATAACCGGATCCTCAATTACGGGTGCCTCTTCAACAACCGGCTCCTCTATCACGGGTTCTTCAATTATGGGTTCTTCAACTACGGTTTCCTCAATGACAGGCTCCGGAATGACCGGCTCGTCTATTGTAGGAATCACAAGATTGTCCGTATCGGGTTGCGGGATTATATCAAGACTGCCGTCATGCTCAATGACAGGTGCGTCGGGAATGGCGGTCATTTCGGGAACAGGAATTTCTTCTGTAAATGCGGGTTCTTCACTTGATGCGGTTATAACCGGTGCTGAAGGCTCTTCTATATCCGGAATGAGATTTTCGGAAAATTCAATGCCTGAAACCGGAGTACTGCTTATGGCAACAGGCGCATCGGGGTCCGGCATATCTTCCGGAGCGATCACGGGTGCCGCAGGAACTTCCGGCACAACCGGAGCCGCGGGGATCTCTATTTCTCCCTCATTCGTGAAAGATGCGTTATGGTCATAGACATTTCCGAGTATAGCCGAATTGGACCCGGTAAGACCTTCAGCCATAGCAAATACATCGGATCTGTCCATGTCCTGTATCACATCCGCGGGCTTTGTCTCGGGTTCCGGATCGGGTATACCCATTGCCTGTCTTAACAGACTGTCTAAATAATCTTCTGTGGACTGCGCCATATACTCCTCCGAGTTACATAAAATATCACTTTATACTATCATATTTTGTCTGTCCAAACAACTGAAATATACAGAGAATTACAAGGAAAATCAAAAACGGAGCCGGCATTTGCCGGCTCCGAAAATCATCTTGTACTTATTCCGCCTCAGGCTTTCTTCTCTCGGAAACAAGTTTGTCGATAAGAAGAACGAGATTACCGATCTCAGGTTTGGAAAGCTGGGCATCTGCACCGAGCGCCTCACCTTTGACTCTCATCTCTTCATTGACAAGTGATGAGAAGATAACAACAGGAATGTTCTTGAGCTGATCATCCGTCTTGATCATATGAGTGAGTCTGTGACCGTCCATCTGAGGCATCTCGATATCGGTGATAACGATCTGAACCTTCTCATCGAGTTCGCCTTTATCCTTGGCATCAAGAATATAATTCCATGCTTCAAGTCCGTCTTCCGTACGCTTGATATTAACATATCCGGCAGCCGTAAGAGCATCGTTTATAAGCTTGTTAAGAAGGTGTGAATCCTCGGCAATGACAATGGGAACATCGCTTCTGTCTCTGGTTCCGAGTGCATCTATCTGAGTCATGCGAAGACCTGTTTCAGGACTGATGTCCGCAACGATCTTCTCGAAATCGAGGATGATAACAAGTCTGTCATCAAACTTAACGATACCTGTGGAAACACCTTCGACTTCATTGTTCACCGTAGCATCCGGCTTGATTATCTCACTCCAGTTAACACGGTGAATACCCATTACTCTGTCAACATGGAAAGCAACATCGAGTTTGTTAAAGTTGGTAATGATAAAGAGACCGGCGCCTGTTTCATCGTCACCCATCTGAAGGGCATTCTTAAGGCTTATTGCCGTGATCATCTTATCACGCGGCATAAATATTCCTTCAACCGAAGGATGTGAGTTAGGAACCGGTGTCACCGGCTGATACGTTATGATCTCACGGATCTTCGCAACATTGATACCGTATGAATTGTCGCCGAGTCTGAACTCAAGGATCTCTAACTCATTAGTACCGTTTTCCAATAAGATTTTGCTATCCATACCTTCACCTCATATGATAATGTCTCGATTGCAAATAAAAACTTACAATCAGCGAAATCATTATATCACATGTTTTCAGAAAAATACACAAAAAAAAATGCTCCTGTGGAGCATTTTTTACCTTAACAACCAAATACTGACAATGAACAAACATCATACCTAAAGCGATCTCTTCGAGATCTCTGCCCTCGATTCGCAATCCGCTTCCGCTTCTTGCTCATAGAGGTCAGGTTCTCTGATGTACACTCGAACGTGTCCGCATGCGGC
>JAILRJ010000012.1:0-2971 GCA_024698285.1 Lachnospiraceae bacterium
AAGGGCGGAAATCTGTCGGTCTACTCATCCATGATGTGCGAACCATCCGTCCAAGACAGGATAACCGATATATATTCTCACGACGGTCCGGGATTTGCCGAGGGGGTTCTCGGAAGCAGCGAATTTGACCGGATCAAAGACCGTATAAGAAAAACCGTCCCGGGATCGTCGGTGGTCGGAATGGTACTGCAGACGCAGGAAAACTATGAGGTGGTCAGATCCCGCAATATCGGTCTTCTTCAACACAATCCGTTCAACTGGGTGGTCGACGGAGTATCGTTTAAGAAAGAAGCCAATATAAACATGTATACATATGTTAAGGATGCATCGGTGAACCGCTGGATAGCGGGCATGAGCAATGAAAAGAGACAGGAATTTGTTGAGGCTCTGTTTGAGATACTGCGCGGTTCCGGGGTCGATGACCTTAATGACCTTAAAGATGAGCCCTTTGCTGCCGGAAAGGGGATACTGGATACTTTCCAGAACATGGATGATGAGGAGAAAGAGTTACTTGTCGGAGTCGTAAAAGACATCGCAAATGCTGCGAAAGATACCATAAAAGGTTTTATTAAAGGTGATTTCGGGTTATAATATACGTCATGGGTTTCATAAAAAGGATCAAAAACGAGATATCGATCGTCAAAGAGCGTGATCCGGCAATACATTCGCCTTGGGAAGTGTTCCTGTATCCGTCGTTCAAGGTTATGCTTCACTATCGTATGGCGCATAAGCTGTATCTGAAGAAGCACTATTTCCTTGCAAGATGGGTTTCACAGCGCGGCGCGAGAAAGACCGGCATTGAAATACATCCCGGTGCCACGATAGGGGACGGTTTCTTCATCGATCACGGTATCGGAGTGATAATCGGCGAGACGACCGAGATAGGAGACAATGTAACGCTCTATCAGGGTGTCACGCTTGGAGGTACCGGTAAAGAGACCGGAAAGCGTCATCCGACCATATGCGATAACGTCATGATATCGGCCGGAGCAAAGGTACTCGGGTCGTTCACGATAGGTGAGAATTCCAAGATCGGTGCCGGATCGGTAGTTCTGGAGGAGGTTCCTCCGAACTCAACCGTTGTAGGTGTGCCGGGACATGTTATAAAGCGCGGAGATACCTCGATACCAAGAGAGACGCTCGATCAGACCGATCTTCCGGATCCGGTTCAGGAAGATATCACGCTTCTCAAGAAAGAGAACACCGAACTTACGAGCAGACTGCTCTCGCTTGAGGACGAGGTGAAGCGGCTTAAAAAGCATGACAGATCATAGCATCGTAAGGGAGCCCCTATGTTTGATGCCGAAAAAGTAAAAGACGAATGCGTAACGTGGATACGTGATTTCTTCGAGGAGAACGGAAAAGGATGCAATGCCGTGCTAGGGATATCCGGAGGCAAGGATTCTTCCGTTGCCGCGGCTCTTTGCGCCCAGGCACTCGGCAAAGACCGTGTGATCGGGGTCCTCATGCCGAACCGCGAGCAGGCGGATATCGATATGGCGCATCTTTTGTGCGATCACCTCGGGATCAGGAAATACGTCATAAACGTCGGAGATGCGATCGACGGCGTTAAGAATGCGGTACCTTTTGAATTGTCGCAGCAAAGCGTCATCAATCTTCCGCCGCGTATCAGAATGGCCACATTATATGCGGTTTCACAGAGCATGAACGGAAGAGTCGTAAATACCTGTAACCTGTCCGAGGACTGGGTAGGGTATGCTACGAGGTACGGAGACGCGGCGGGTGATTTTTCACCTCTGTCGCATCTGACGGTGCAGGAAGTAAAGGCGATCGGAAGAGTGCTCGGACTTCCCGATGTGCTTGTTGACAAGCCGCCGATCGATGGTCTGTGCGGCAGGACGGATGAGGATAATCTCGGATTTACATATGCCGTTCTTGACAGGTATATAAGGACGGGAGAGATCGACGATCTTGAAACGAAGGAGATCATCGACCGAAAGCATAAGGCAAATGTGTTCAAATTAAAGCCGATGCCGGGATTCGATCCCTGTATAGAGATAAAGGCTGAATAAGGAAAATCATATGAGGATAGGAACGGGTTATGACGTGCACCGTCTCGGGCCGGACAGAAAGCTTGTGATCGGCGGTGTCGAGATACCATATGAACTTGGTCTTGAGGGACATTCGGATGCGGATGTCCTGCTTCATGCGATAATGGATGCGCTTCTCGGGGCGGCGGCCCTCGGCGATATAGGAAAACACTTTCCGGATACGGACGAGCGCTACCGGGGGATCTCATCGCTGAAACTTTTGGCCGTTACGGCGGATCTTATAGCGGAAAATCACTATATCATCGAGAATATCGATGCAACGATAATCGCCCAGAAGCCGAAGATGAGACCGTACATAGATGCGATGCGGGAAAACATCGCAAAGACGCTCGGGATAGAACTGTCCCAGGTCAACGTTAAGGCAACGACCGAGGAGGGACTCGGATTTACCGGAAGCGGTGAAGGGATTAGTTCGCAGGCCGTGTGTCTGCTCTCATCCGTCGATGATCTGACGGATAAGGCGAGTATGGTGTATGACAGCACCAGATCCTGTGATCCGTGTCCGGGATGCTCCGTCGTCTCAAAAGACGCCGGCAAGAATAAGAAAAAAAAGCAACAGAAAAAGAAGAAAAAAACAAAGAAAGCGGGATCATCAAAATGAGAATATACAATTCTCTGACGAAAAAAGTTGAGGAGTTTGTTCCGAACACTCCCGGGAAGGTCAGCATGTATACATGCGGTCCTACCGTTTACCATTTTGCGCATATCGGAAACCTTCGAAGCTATCTGATGGAGGATGTGCTTGAAAAACTTCTGCGATACAGCGGTTATGATGTTAAACGTGTCATGAACATTACCGATGTCGGGCACCTGTCCTCGGATGCAGATAAGGGCGAAGACAAGATTCTCTCGTGCGCAAAGCGCGACCATAAGACAGTTACGGAAATCTCGAAGTTCTA
>JAILRJ010000063.1:0-10421 GCA_024698285.1 Lachnospiraceae bacterium
TGTAACGGGGCTGATATTGTGATGTCTTTTAACAATGGAAGATTTTCTCATTTCTATAAATTTGCGGTTGGTGTGGATACTACCAATGTGTGATTTTTTGATCGGATAGGCTTGTTTAAACTGTAAACCGGATGAAAACAAAAAACACCCGCGTACGCGAGTGTTTATTTTCTTTTACTTGTAAATCATTGGATGGGCGGCGTATCCATCATATCAGGTTCCCTAGAGGGAGCGCAGGGTGCCTTTCCTGCTCGTCAACAATTTACGCTTTGAATCTATCACGGTTACGCAATTCAGTCAAGGGCCTTGTGAACCCGATTGTACTCGGATCAACCTGCCGGAATCAACATATGCTTTGATTTTTGCGGCTTTTACGTCAAACATGGTCGCAACATAATATATCTTTCTCTTGTTATCCAATTTGATGCTGATAAAAATATTGTTCTTGTATTCCTTGATAAGCTCGAAATTGTTACCGTTATATCCGACATAATCCGGAGCAGAGATTATTTCAGGTATATGATCGATATATTTTGCGGCAGCGAAGTGTTTTCGATTGATGAGATGTGCTAGCAATCCCTTTGACCGATAAATATCAAATGAGGGGAAAGATGTTCCTATTATAGCGTTTAGATCGGTGTTGAATTTGCATACTTTTATAAGATTGTCGTTCACTCTGACTCGCTTTCTTTAGACGTGTGGTCTCCGAGGCGTTGGGCGGAACGATTGCCTTGTACCCCGGAGACCCCCCAATATGAGTGTAGAAATGCCATCTCCCAAGATGTAGGCACATTATAGCTTATAGGATCGGGTCTGGCTATATCGGAAATAGAGACAAAAAAACGGTCACTTAATCGATTGAAAAACAGAGCTTTTTGTACATAATTTCACATGTCCGATACATCGTGACAAAACCCTTGCGCGTGTGTCACAAATACGCTAATATATCAGTTATGAGAAGGTATCATTGGGTCAGGTTATATGCGCTCCTGTTGATGATCATCCTCTTTCTGCTGTCTGTTCTTGCCGTATCGGGAAGCTCATTTTCCATATTCAGGGAATCAGCCACCCAAAGGAGTATAGTGCACAGCGTCCAGGATATTGACCGCGCTTCCGCAGTTATAATGAAAGAAGTGACACAGATAGCGCGATCAGCCGGACAGGAGCAGTACGAGAGCCTCCTCGAGCTTGTCAGAGCGGAGGACGACACATCATTATCCGAGAAGGAACTGGATGACTATTTCCGGATGGGATATGCAAACAGGATCAGAGACAAACTCGGAGACAATGCTTCGACGATATGCGAAAACCTCGCTAAGATTCTGGAAAACGGCGCTCCGGGAAATGTCAGAGTGATATACGATCCGGATACGGTGATCGATGAAGATTCAGACGAATCGGGTGTAACTACAGGCCTTCGGATCAGAAACGTCACATTTGAGTGCGACGGCCGTGCATCGGGTATCAGGCGCGACACGCTAAGCTACAGGATACGGTTTCCGGATGTCGTGTTTCACGCCGGAAACGACGATCTGTTCCGTTATGTGCTTGTGGCACAGAAAGGTATATACATAACCGGCCAGACGTCATCGATAATCGGCGACATCTACGCGGGTAAGCATTCCGATCAGGAACGCCGAGATGCGGAGATAGTGTACGGTGAGACCGGGACGTACGGCGGGATCAATATACTGACAACGCAGCTTGGAGTCAAAGCCGACAGAATAGTCTGTCAGGGCGATATTAACGTCAACGGATCGTTCGTGATCTTTTCGCCTCTGGCGGAGACACTGGAGTGTTATGCGCAGCGGATGAACGAGATCAGGGGATTTTCGAAGGAGACTGTGTATACCCTGGACGGAGAGTTCATCCCCACCTACAAAATGGATGAAGCGCTGCTGACCGAATACAACGATACGATCAGCCTTGTCGACAGGTCGCTGGACCGTCTGGATACGATCTCGATCTATTACGATTCGAACAACGACGGGATATATGTAGGTAAATACCGAAAGCTCATTTCGGGTACGGATATAGAAATAGCCAATGATTTTACGGGTATCGTTGCAACTCCCGGAAACGTCATAATCCATAACGACGTAAACTTCGAGGGAACGATACTTTGCGGGGACAGGATATACATCATGGGAAACAACAACATTGTTTCGAACCCCGGCATCATCCGGTCGATTATGGCCTCGGATTTTAATGACGAAAACAACATCAAAGTATCAAATTATATTTCCGGCTTAAAAGGAGCGGGTTACACGGAACCCGAGTATTACGTGGTTCCTTACAGATAACAAACTAAAAGGCAGGTAGAGTATGGGCAAAAAGATCACTATCAGTATTTTTGACGGATTTGAGATCCTGATGGACGGAAAGCCGATCCTGGAAAATCTCTCCAACACGAGGAAGACAAAGCTGTTCGTAGCGTATCTTCTTGTGAATTCGGACAGACCGATAACGCACCAGGAACTGTTTGAACTGCTGTGGTCGGGCGAGGATTACGCTAACCCCGCAACGGCGCTTCGTACGCTTTTGTACAGGTTCAGATCCATGATAGATAAGGAAGGCGCCGACGGTCTGGCCGGTGCGATAATCTCACATCGCGGCACCTACCAGTGGAACAGGGAGCTTGATGTCACGATCGACGCGATCGATTTTCGCGCGTTAGCGCAGGCGGGCATCAACCCTACCATATCCGCGACGAGGAGGAGGGATTATCTCGAGCAGGCCATAAGCATGTACAAGGGAACGCTCCTTCCGGATTTTTCATCCGAACCCTGGCTCATCGCCAAATCAGCTGCGTACCGTGACATGTACGTTGAGGCCGTAATGGCTTATATAGAGATCCTTAAGGCAGAAAATCAGACCGCGAAGGTCGTGCAGGTCTGCGAAAGAGCTCTCGAGCTTGCAGGTACGAGTGAGATACTCGAACTTGAAGCGCAGATCGCAAAGCTTGCCATTGCAAATCCGGATGCAACGGCAAAGAGCAGTGTTGTGAACTATTACAAAGAGGTTCGCGACCTTTCCGTAAAACTTCAGGATGAGGCTGACAGGATGCAGGTTGAGCTTCAGGAGGAAGTGATAGAGCAGCAGGCGTTCCTGTGCGATTACAGAACATTCAAGGAACTGTACAACCTTCAGCGACGCATGCAGTCGCGCTCAAAGGCGACTATATTCCTCGGACTTATATATGTCAGGATAGATGCTTCGGAAAGCGCAGATCCGCTTTATGAAGAAAAGACAATGACGGACATCGTCGGATGCTGCCAGAGAATGCTTCGTGTGGGAGATGCGATCTGCAGAAAAGCCGATTCGGAGATAGCGATCCTGTTCCCTGCGGAGAGCTATGAAGATGCAGTGGGAGTTCTTGAGAGATTAAAGAGCGCTTCACGGGAGCGGACCGATGAAGAGATCGTATTGGTTTACCGCGTAAGACCTCTTAAGAGCGGAAGAGACTGATCGGATCATTCGTCAACGACAACAGGCTCTTTAGGGAGCTTTGCAAAAAGAATCTTCAGAAGAACAGGTGTTGCGATACTTGATACGAGTATCAGAAGTATCACTGCAGAGAAATAAATGGGGCTGATCAGACCGACTGAGAGGCCCTTTTGTGATACTATAAGGGCTACTTCGCCTCGGGTCATCATGCCTACGCCGCATATCAGGGACTCATTGAAACTGAATTTGCAGATCTTGGCCATGATGCCGCATCCTATGATTTTCGCCAGAAGGGCGACAAGGACAAAGCCGATCGAAAACCACAGTATCGAAAAAGAGAAATCGGCCAGATCTGTCTTGAGTCCTATCGATGCGAAGAATATGGGACCGAACAGCATGTATGAATTGATATCCATTTTACGGGCTATGTAGTCGGAATCACTGATGGAGCAGAGGATGATACCTGCAACATATGCGCCGGTTATATCGGCGATGCCGAAAAGTTTTTCGGCTATATAAGCCATTGCAAAGCAAAGGGCCAAACCCGCGATAGGTATACGCCTCGTGTGCGGGTATTTCTTGTCAATTATCTGGAAAATCTTGTATGTAACGAATCCCATTCCGATCGAGAATATGAAGAACATCAGCGTCTGGAAGCAGACATTTGCGATCTTCACGTCGGGATCTTTGAAACTGATAACGAATGTGAGGACGATGATACCTATTACGTCATCGATGATGGCGGCAGCCATGACGGTCGTTCCGACCTTGCTTTTCAGGAATCCCAGTTCTTTTAACGTCTCAACGGTGATCGAAACACTTGTCGCGGTCATTATCGTGCCGACGAACACGGCTTCGATGAACTGGGGAGATGAGAGCGAATCCGTCCCGTAGAAAATCATGAAATATGCGGTTCCGCACACAAGCGGAACAAAGACTCCTGCGCATGCGATGAGAAACGCGATAGGGCCGGTTTTTTTCAACTCTTTGATGTCGGTACCGAGTCCTGCTGAAAACATCAGAAGGATGACACCGATTTCTGCCATCTGGCTTATAAATGCGGTGTTATCGACCCATCCGAGAAGAGAGGGACCGATAATAAGGCCGGCGATGATCTCGCCGACAACCTGCGGAATATGGAGGCGTCTGGCCCCGATTCCGAACAGTTTGGCAAATATTATTATGATCGCAAGTGATTTAAATATATCGTAAGTTTCCATAGTCACATTACTTTAGACCAAAAGGTTGCAAAAGTCAAATTGGTTGAAGAAGAGCCGATTATGTGGTACAATACTGAAGCACTTAACAGATAAGAAAAGAAACGTGCGTTTTGAGGTGTGTTTATGATCGCATATGATAAGCTTAACGATATACAGAAGGATGTAATGCGTGAGATTGGAAATATCGGTTCGGGTAATGCCTGTACCGCTTTATCCGTTCTTCTGGGGACAACGATAGATATGTCCGTACCGCACGTTATGCTTCTCGGATATGAGTCAACCACTGAATATCTCGGCGGTGAAGACAATGTAGTGATAGGGCTTCGAATCAAGATAACGGGTGACCTTGATGGAATGATGCTTCATGTGGTCGAGAAGAGATTTGCACAGCGTATCATTAACACGTTTTATGCTAAAGAGATAGAGAATATAGCCAATCTTGACGAGATGGATTCATCGGTTCTTAACGAGATGGCCAATATCACAAGCGGAGCTTACGCGAATTCGCTTGCAACGCTTACGAGTCTGTTCGTTAACATCGGTACTCCGGAACAGATACCGGGTAAGGTTTCGGATATAATGAAGTTACCGCTTACGGAATTTGTAAAACCCGGAGAAAAGGTGCTTGTTGTTGAAGAAGAATTCACGATAGATGATGAACATATAAGCAGCAATATGATACTTGCACTTGAAAGCGATTCTCTTGAGAAGCTGTTCTCAAGACTCGGTGTGCAGGTTTAGTATCATTTCACTTCTTTTTCTTCTTTTTGGATTCCATGCGGCCCAGTACCATATCGTATCCGTCGTTGCCGTAGTTAAGTGAACGGTTCACGCGGCTGATGGTTGCCGTGGATGCACCTGTGTGTTCCGCAATTTCAAGATATGTCTTTTTTTCACGAAGCATGCTGGCAACTTCAAAACGCTGGGACAGTGACAGCAGCTCGTTGATGGTGCATATGTCTTCGAAGAATATGTAGCATTCTTCCTTGCTTTTTAGTTCCATTACCGCATCAAATAAATAATCCACTGCGGCGGTTCTGATCTTTGAATTCATATGAAGCCCCCTATGGTTTAGAACTTTAACGCGTTTACATTTTAACACGTTAAAGTGGAGATTGCAAATGAGTGTTCTTGAATCATTAAATGACAAACAAAGAGAAGCAGCGGCGCAGGTTGAAGGACAGCTTCTGATACTTGCGGGAGCGGGATCGGGTAAGACAAGAGTGCTGACGAACAGGACGGCCTATCTTATAGATGAGGCCGGTGTGGATCCGTGGAATATACTTGCCATAACGTTCACGAACAAAGCTGCCGGTGAGATGCGCGACAGGATAGACAGGCTTGTCGGGCACGGGAGCGAGAGCATATGGGTTGCGACTTTCCACTCGACATGTGTCAGGATACTTCGACGTCATATCGATCTTCTCGGATACGATACCAACTTCACGATATACGATACCGATGATTCCAAGTCGGTGATGAAGGAAGTGTGCAAGCGCCTTCAGATAGACCCGAAACAGTGGCCGGAGAAGAGATTTCTCGGAAGGATATCCAACTGCAAGAATGAACTGTCGACGGTTGAAGATGAGGAGAGGGATGCCGCGGGAGATTACGCGGATGAGCTTTTTGCGAAGGTCTACAGGGAGTATCAGGCAACGCTTCTTAAAAACAATGCGATGGATTTTGATGACCTGATCATGAAGACGGTGGAACTGTTCAAAAAGTGTCCCGATGTTCTTGAAAACTATCAGAACAGGTTTCTTTATATCATGGTCGATGAGTACCAGGATACGAACACGGCGCAGTTTGAACTGATAAGACTGCTTGCTTCCAAGAACAGGAACATTTGCGTCGTCGGTGACGATGATCAGTCCATATACAAGTTCAGGGGTGCCAATATCAGAAACATCCTTGATTTCGAAAAAGTCTATCCGGACGCGAAGGTTGTTAAACTCGAGCAGAACTATCGCTCGACTCAGACGATACTTGACGCAGCAAATGCGGTGATATCTAATAACGGGGCCCGTAAGGACAAGTCGCTTTGGACGGATAAGGGTGAAGGCGAGAAGATAAGATTCATCTATACGGACACGGCATATGAAGAGGCCGAACTCATCGTTGACAGGATCTGTCGCGACAGGAGAGCGGGTGCTTGCGATTACCGTGACAATGCCGTGCTGTACCGTACGAATGCGCAGTCGAGACTCCTGGAAGAAAAGTGTATCATGGCCGGGATTCCATACGTTGTCGTTGGCGGCGTGAACTTCTATTCGCGCAAAGAGATCAAGGATATACTTGCGTATCTGAAGACGATAGATAACGGGAAAGATGACCTTGCAGTCAGGCGTATCATCAATGTCCCCAAGCGCGGAATCGGTGCGACGACGATCGGAAAGCTCGCTGATCATGCGGCTGCGAACGGAATCAGTTTCTATGAGAGTTGTACGCGTGCGGAGGAGATACTCGGACACGGAAAGGCCGCCGAGAAGATAGCCGAATTTGTGAGCCTGATAGCGCTCTTCAAATCGAAACTTGAATTCATTTCACTCGAACAGCTCGTTGACGACATAATAGACAGGACCGATTACGAGGAGATGCTTGCCGAGTCAGATCCCGAAGATGCGCAGGAGCGTATGGAGAATATAGGTGAACTGATCAACAAGATCGTGGCATTTGAGGAAGCAAACGAGAATGCAACGCTTTCGCAGCTTCTTGAAGAAGTGGCGCTTGTCGCCGATATAGACAGTGTTGATGATGATGCGGACAAGGTCATGCTCATGACGCTTCACTCCGCCAAAGGACTGGAGTTTCCGAACGTGTACCTTGCGGGACTTGAGGACGGACTGTTTCCGGGATTCATGTCCATCGCATCTCCGGATCCTACGGAGATCGAAGAAGAAAGAAGACTGTGCTACGTCGGCATAACGCGAGCCATGAACAAACTTACGATCAGCGCGGCCAGGTCCAGGATGATGCGAGGTGAGACGCAGTATAATGCAATCTCGAGGTTTGTCAAAGAGATTCCGGAAGAGCTTCTGGACGGACGCCTCTCTTCCGAGAGAAAATCATATGACACGACTCCTGTCGAGCACAAAGTGCGTCCCGTTGCGATCAGTCCGCAAAAGAGAGCCGCGGCAAGCAAACCTTTCATTGCAAAAGCGGCTTCATACACGGGATACAAAAAGGGATCGGAAATGACGGCCGAAAGCCTTGACTACGGCCCGGGAGATCGCGTGACGCACATAAAGTTCGGAGTGGGTACGGTAGTGTCGGTTGAAAAAGGAACGAGGGATTACGAAGTCGAAGTAGAGTTCGATTCCGCAGGTGTCAAAAAGATGCTGGCGGGCTTTGCAAAGCTTCGGAAGTTGTGATAATATGTTGCTAAGGAGCAACCGTATTAAGGTGAAAGGGGTATAACATGAACAGTATTGATAAACTTGAGAAGATCCTTGATGTTGTTAAAGCGCAGGAAGAACTCGGTCTCGCAAAAGCAAAGAGTCTGATCGGTGATGTTAAGAATAAACGAGTTGATTTTCCGGAGATACCGGTTCCGGACTTTTTCAAAAAGGAAGAGATTGTTGTGGAAGAGAAGAAGAAGTTTAACTGGGGTCTGCTGATCGCGGTTATCGTCGGTGTACTTGCTGTTGCAGCTATTGTATACGGATTATATTGTTACTTCACCCCCGATTATCTTGAGGATTTCGAAGATGATTTTGAGGATGAGGAATTTGATGACGACGATTTCTTCGAAGATGACGATAAGTGACCGAAGTTACGTCGGATAGTGAAGATGTAAAATAGCCGGCTTTGTGCCGGCTATTTACGTTATATGCCGGGAAAAAGCATTTTATCAAGGAGTCATATGAAAAAAGGACAGGAATATACGGGATGCGTTGAGAGCATCAGGTTCCCGAATAAGGCTATTGTCAGGGTTGATGAAGAAGACGGGGAAAGATGCACAGTCAAGAACGCGATCCCCGGCCAAAAGATACGATTCCGTGTAACAAAAAAGAGAGGCGGATCGTGTGAGGGTTCCCTTCTTGAGATCATTGAAAGATCACCGGAAGAGACCGTAAGCGCATGCCGTCATTTTGACAGCTGCGGAGGATGTTCTTACCAGACGCTCCCTTATGAAGAACAGCTTAAGATTAAGGAAGGCCAGGTTCATGCACTGTTGGAACCGGTAATCAGGCAGGGGATGTCAAACGATCAGGAGGAACAAGTTGACATAAAATCACTTTTCGAGCCTATCGTCCCAAGCCCTCAGCAATTTGAATATCGCAATAAAATGGAGTTTTCTTTCGGTGATGCCAGCTACGGTGGCGTGCTTGAATTAGGTTTACATAAAAGAGGAAGCTTTTACGATATTGTTACCGTGAAGGATTGCAGAATAGTTGACGATGACTTCAAAAAGATTTTATCCGAAACGCTTGCATACTTCAGGGGAAAGGAAACACCGTATTATCATAAACGAACACACGAAGGATTTCTGAGATTCCTGCTTATAAGAAAAGCTGCAAAGACAGGGCAGATACTTGTAGATCTTGTAACCACGTCCCGGATGCCGGCAGATACGATATGCACCGAGGTCAGTCTTTTGGATGACTGGAAAGAGACTATTCTGGGACTAAAACTTTCCGGAACGATCACAGGTATTATTCACACCGTGGATGACAGGCTCGCTGACATCGTTGCGGATGATCATACCGAAATACTGTATGGAAGTGATTTTTTCCACGAAGAGGTTTTGGGGCTTAAATTCAAGATTACTCCGTTCTCGTTCTTTCAGACGAACACGCTTTCAGCCGAGGTGCTGTATTCAAAAGTCAGAGAGTACGTTGGCATTGCTTGCCGGAGTAATGAGGGAGATACGACTGAGATCCCCGGGAATAAGGTGGTGTATGACCTCTATTCCGGGACGGGCACGATAGGACAACTTATGTCAACCGTAGCGAATAAGGTTATCGGAGTGGAGATAGTTGAAGAAGCTGTAAAAGCGGCTAATGAGAACGCAGAAGTAAATGGTTTACATAACTGCAAATTCATATCCGGTGATGTCCTCAAGGTTCTTGACGGAATAACCGACAAACCCGACATGATAATACTCGATCCGCCTCGGGACGGTATCAATCCCAAAGCATTGGCTAAGATCATTGATTATTGCGTCGAAAACATGATCTACATCTCCTGTAAGCCGACAAGCCTGGCAAGGGACCTTGAATACATCATGGCCAACGGCTATCGCCCGGTCAAAATATGCCCTATAGACCAGTTTCCCGGCACTGTACATGTTGAGACTGTATGTTTGCTGACAAAGAAATAGCGTATTTACGGGCTTTATCGGCATTCTCGAAGGAAATATATCGACGAAAATCCGGGCATGAAAAATGAACTTATGGCTCTGACAGGGGTAGGGGTGTAAAAGAAAAATATCTATCAGCGGACTTGATCGAACGTACGCAGATATGTACATTTTACTGCTGTACGCAGACAGGTATTATGATTGTACGCCAAGAGGTTCGAAGGGAATTCCGGAGCATTGGAAAAACGATTTATATTTGCATAACTTACCAAGGAGGTTTCATGATAACGGTAAATCTATACTATAAGGGGATAAACGGAAATGCACGTGCATTTGCGGATGAAATGGAATCATCGGGTATAGCAGATGCTGTTAGGGCAGAAGATGGGAATCTTCGTTATGAATACTTTCAGCCTCTCAATGATCCTGAGACCATATTGCTCATCGATTCG
>JAILRJ010000027.1:0-16703 GCA_024698285.1 Lachnospiraceae bacterium
CAGCCCCGCCTTATAGAGGTTATAAACTATCATGCCTATCGGTACCGCTACGATCAGTCCGAAAGCACTCCCTACGCGAAATCCCACGTACAGAAGTATCAGTGTCGGGATCGCGGGCATACCTATCGAATCTCCCACGAATTTCGGCTGAATGAGCTGCCTTACGAGCTGCGAAAGGCCCCATACTATCATCATTCCGACCGCAAACTTGTAGTTTTTTCCGATAACGGCATACAGAGCCCACGGCCACATGACTGCACCGGTGCCGAAGAACGGCAGGAAGTCGAGAAACGCGATCAAAAGGGCGATCAGGAACGCATAGTCGATCCTGAGCACAAGAAATCCCACGAACAAAACGATATACACAAATATCATTATCTTGAACTGGGCCTTAAAATACCCGCCGACCGCGGATTTCATCGTACCCGTGACTATAAGGAATCTTTCTCTTAAATGCTTCGGAAGGATCTTTACGGAAAACTTCGAGATCTGCTCACGCTCGGCGACAAAAAGGTAACTTGCCAGGATACACATGATGAATCCGACGATAAATCCCGGGGCGTTCTTGACACCGTTGCTTGCGATCTCGGCGACCTTCCCGCCTATTGATGTTCCGATCCCTGACAGTCCCTCGTAAATACTCTCTCCGAGGGCTCCTATGATCTCCGTGCCTGGCCCTTTGGGCGCGCGCGATATCTGATTGATCCAGTTCTGAAGCGATCCGACGACCTTTACCCATGTTTCCGGAGCGCTTGTGAAGAATCCCACGATCTCGGATACAAGAACATAAATGATGCCGTAGCATACGGCAACAACGGCGGCAAGCGTCAGAACGATGACAAAGACCGAACCGGCCTTTCTTTTGATCTTAAGTTTATTCTCAAGAAATCTGACGAGCGGGTTTGTAATGGCCGCGATGATGGCCGCCACGACAAACGGCCAGAAGAACCCGAGCGCCCAGGGCAGTACAAACACCGCCAGAGCCGTCAGGATAATGGCAAACAAGTAGTTAAACAGTATCTTCAAGTATTTTGTCGATGATTTCATAAATCTCGTCTCTCCCCTGCTTACTCGTTGCGGAAAAAGGAATTATGAGGGTATCTTTTGCCGAAAGTGCATCCCGGATGATCTTTATCTGCTTATCTTTCTGGCTTCTGTTGATCTTATCGAGCTTCGTGGCGATTATTACCGGAGTGAATCCGCTCGCGCAAACCCAGTCATACATGAGCTTATCGTTGCTGCCGGGCTCGTGCCTGATATCGATAAGCAGGAATACGCACCGAAGCTGCCTGGAGCGGTGAAGGTATCTCTCGATCATCTGCCCCCATTTGGCGACTTCACTCTTCGATGCCTTCGCATAGCCGTATCCGGGCAGGTCCACAAAGTATATCTCTTCATTTATATTGTAGAAGTTGATCGTCTGCGTCTTGCCGGGCTGTGCACTCGTTCTGGCGTAGCTCTTACGGTTCATCAACGCGTTTATGAGCGATGACTTGCCGACATTACTCTTTCCGGCAAAAGCGACTTCGGGAAGGTTTGTCACCGGAAGCTTACTCGTTACGCCGCACACGATCTCGAGATTCACATTCTTTATGATCATAGTGCGTGCCTCAGTACTTCATCCATGTGCTCAACAAACACGATCGAAAGCCCCTTTGTGATCTCGGCATCAAGTTCCTCGATATCCTTCGTATTGGCCTTCGGCACGATCACCTTCCGGATCCCCGCATTTTTCGCGGCCAGGATCTTCTCCTTGAGGCCTCCTATCGGAAGCACCCTGCCCCTAAGCGTTATCTCGCCGGTCATAGCGACATCGGCGCGCACCTTTTTACCGGTTATAGCCGAATACAGTGCCGTCGCCATCGTAATACCGGCACTCGGTCCGTCCTTCGGAACGCTTCCCTCGGGAATATGCAGGTGAAAATCATGTTTCCTGAAATAGTCCGCGGAAATCCTGTGCTTTGAGGCTATTGAACGTATATAGCTCATCCCGGCCTGTGCGGACTCCTTCATAACGTCGCCCAGCTGTCCCGTGAGCAGGATCTCTCCCTTACCGGGCATGACGTTTACCTCTATCGAAAGCGTATCGCCGCCGACGCTCGTCCATGCAAGCCCGCGCACGATACCGACCTCATCTTTCTCATTCTTCTTATCCCGTTCGTACTTGCGTACTCCGAGAAAATCATACAGATTGCCTCTGTTGACCCTGACTGAGGTCTTTCCGTCCTGATAGATCGCGCGTGCCGTGCGGCGGCATATCGCGGCGATCTTGCGTTCCAGCGATCTGACGCCCGCTTCTTTCGTATATCCCGAGACTATCTCGGGCCATACGGTATCCGCGATCACAAGTTGTCCCTTCTTGAGTCCGTGCTTTTTCAGCTGCTTTGCAAACAAATGCTCTTTTGCGATATGTATCTTCTCGTTTTCGGTATAACTTGACACCTCGATGACTTCCATTCTGTCAAGAAGCGGTCTCGGAATGTCCGCGGCGGAGTTTGCCGTCGCTATAAAGAGCGCTTCGGAAAGATCGATCGGAAGTTCGATGTAATGATCCGAAAACTTCGAATTCTGCTCGCTGTCAAGAACTTCAAGAAGAGCCGCTGACGGGTCACCCTTGAAATCGTTACTCATCTTGTCTATCTCATCGAGCAGGATCAGGGGATTTTTGACGCCCGCATTCTTAAGTGCGACCGCGATACGTCCGGGCATGGCTCCGACATATGTCCTGCGGTGTCCTCTTATCTCCGCTTCATCCCTTACGCCTCCGAGGCTGATACGTACGTATTCCTTGTCGAGTGCCGTTGCAACCGACTTTGCGATACTCGTTTTTCCGGTACCGGGAGGTCCGATGAGACAGATTATCGGGGAATTACCTTTTCTTGTAAGGTTTCTGACCGCCAGGAACTCGAGCATTCTCTCTTTAACCTTATCGAGGCCGTAATGGTCCCGGTTTAGTATCCTCTCTGCCCTGTTGATATCCCTGTTGTCCTTTGACGCCTTGTCCCAAGGCATCGCAAGAAGCGTTTCGATATATCCTCTCGAGACCTCGGCTTCGCTCGATCCGTCATGGAGATGGCTGTACCGGTCGATCTCCTTTAATATGCGGTCTTTGATATCTTTTTTCGCTTTGAGCTTTTGGGCAGCCTCTTTGTACCGTTCCTCTTCGGTCGCAGTACTTCCCTCACCGAGTTCTTCCTTGATGACCCTTAGCTGTTCGCGAAGAACGTACTCTTTCTGATTTTTGTCCACGCGATCTTTTATCTGCTTTGCGATGTTCGTCTTGATGTTCAGAACATCCACCTCACGCTGAAGTATCGTCATCAGCACGATGAACCGTTCGTCAACGGTCTCGGCTTCAAGGAGCCTTTGTCTGTCAGGAAAGTGCATCGGTACGTTTATCGCAACAAAATCAAGGAGTTCGGCAAGTGTCTCCGCCTCCTCAAACTGTTTCGTAAGTGTCTTTCCGATCTTGGGATTGTATCCCAGAAGCGTGGTCAGAAGATCTTTCAGGATGTTGATCTTCGCCATTATCTGAAGTCTTACTTCCTCGTTGTCGACAGTGATCTCGGGATTGACCGGGGAGATGTTTCTGATGATATACCAGTCATCCGGCGCGACAACTTCCTTTACCGTAGCCGAAACGAATTCGTTGTTTTCGGCCTTAACTATCTGGGCGCGCGCAACTCCCTCCACGAGAACGCGCAGAACGTTTCCGGGAAGCTTTACGACCTGCTTGATCGTACAGATGCTTCCGTACGCATACAGGTCGAGACCTCCGGAGCGGAGCCTTTCCTCCGTGCTCCTGTCCGCGACCGCAAACAGTTTCCTGTCCTTTATCATGGCCGCTTCCACGGCCCTGACCCCTGCAGGCGTATTAATATCAAAATGGATGACCATGCCCGGAAGCACAGCCATCTGTTTGACAATGACACAGGGATATTTCTTTTTTACGATCCTACGCAAAACTACTCTGCCTTCTTAAGACTCTTCTTGACGTTGTCATTGTTCCTGACGATAAGGGGAGCTCCCTCACCCGTCACCGCACCTTTTGTGATCACGCACTTTGTGATGGAATCATCGGAAGGGATCTCAAACATCAGATCGTTCATCAGCCCTTCAAGGATCGAGCGAAGTCCTCTGGCTCCGGTCTTCTTCTCGTAGGCTTTACGAGCGATCTCGCGGATCGCATCTTCCTCGAACTCAAGCTCAACACCGTCCAGTTCAAACAGTTTCCTGTACTGCTTGATGATAGCGTTCTTCGGCTCCGTGAGAACTCTGACAAGAGCATCCTCGTCAAGGCCTTCAAGGCTGACACAGATCGGCACACGACCTACAAACTCGGGGATAAGTCCGAATTTGATCAGGTCCTCGGGCTGCACCTGTGAAAGGAGCTGTCCGACCTCGTGCTCTGTCTTTGTTGCTATCTCGGCGTTAAATCCGATCGATTTGCGGTCAAGACGGTTCTCAACGATCTTCTCAAGACCGTCGAAAGCTCCTCCGCAAATGAACAGTATATTGGTCGTATTGATAGGGATCAGTTCCTGATGAGGATGCTTTCTTCCTCCCTGTGGAGGTACCGAAGCATTCGTTCCCTCGATGATCTTAAGAAGCGCCTGCTGCACTCCTTCGCCCGAAACGTCTCTTGTTATCGAAACGTTCTCGGATTTTCTCGTGATCTTGTCGATCTCATCTATATAGATGATGCCGTATTCGGCTTTTTCTATGTTGTAATCGGCCGCCTGGATAACCTTTAAAAGGATGTTTTCAACATCCTCTCCGACGTAACCCGCTTCCGTGAGTGCCGTCGCATCCGCTATGGCAAAGGGCACGTTGATGATCTTCGCAAGCGTCTGTGCAAGGAGCGTTTTACCCGAACCCGTGGGCCCGAGCATGATAACATTTGATTTTTGAAGTTCTATGTCCGTCTGCTCATTCTGCGACAGTATTCTCTTGTAGTGGTTGTACACCGCAACGGACAGGACCTTTTTTGCTTCCTCCTGGCCTATTACGTTCTCATCGAGGAACTCTTTCATCTCGCGGGGTTTCACGAGATTGATCTCAAAATCGTTTTTCTCGGGTTCCTTCTCTTCGGCGTCATACAGCTCATCTTCGACGATCTCCATGCACACTTCTATGCATTCGTCACAGATGAACACACCCTCCGGACCGGCGATCAGCTTTTTGACCTGGTCCTGGGTCTTGCCGCAAAATGAACATCTGATATCTTTCTTTACCATTATCTCTCCTACGCTCTGTTGGTGATGATCTTATCTACGATCCCGTATTCGAGCGCCTCCTCGGCACTCATCCAATTATCTCTCTCTGTATCCTCCGCGATCTTCTCAAAAGGCTGTCCTGTGTTCTCGGAAAGCAGTCTGTTGAGCCGCTCTTTCGTGCGAAGTATCTGTTTTGCAACGATCTCGATCTCGGTCGCCTGACCCTTTGCACCGCCCGAAGGCTGATGGATCATGATCTCGGCATTGGGAAGAACAAATCTCTTACCCTTCGCACCGCCTGCCAGAAGGAATGCGCCCATGCTGGCAGCCATTCCGATGCAGTATGTGGCAACATCGCACTTGACGTAATTCATCGTGTCATAGATCGCAAATCCGTCAGTCACCGATCCGCCGGGGCTGTTGATATAAAAATGGATATCCTTCTCGGGATCTTCCGCCTCAAGGAACATCATCTGCGCAACTATAAGGTTCGCCGTCGTATCGTTTACTTCTTCACCGAGGAATACGATCCTCTCCTTAAGAAGTCTCGAATAGATATCGTAACTGCGCTCACCGCGGCTTGTCTGCTCAATGACGTAAGGTACTAAGCTCATAGTTTACTCCTCTCGTTTACTTTTCCTTTGCGTTCTCGACGATAAGATCGATCGCCTTCTGGATCTTCACATCCTCTATGATCTGGTTCTTGCCGTACTCATCGTCGCCGATATACTCTTTAAGCTTGTCGAGTTCCATCTTGGACTCTTCCGCCATACGCTCAAGTTCCTTCTCGTATTCCTCATCGGAAACCTCGAAGTTCTCGGCCTTAACGATAGCCTCGAGGATAAGTCTCGACTCGATCCTCTTTATCGCGCCGGGTCTCATCTGCTCCGCAAACTTCTCCATGTTAAGTCCCGTGAACATGAAGTACTGGTCAAGCGACAGACCCTGGCTCTGAAGTCTTCTCGCATAGTCATTGACCATATTCTTGACGCTCGTATCGATCATCGCATCGGGTATCTCCATCTTGGAATCCTTGACGATAGCCTCGATAACGGCATCCTCCTTCTTGTCCTTGGCCTCTTTTACCTTCTTCTCCGTAAGGTTCTTCTTCACGTCCTCGCGGTACTCGGCCATAGTATCGAACTCGGACACTTCCGATGCAAACTCATCGTCAAGCTCGGGAAGCTCCTTCTCTTTGATCTCATTGATCTTAACCTTGAAAAGCGCATCCTTGCCGGCAAGATCTTTTGCGTTGTAGTCCTCGGGGAATGTAACGTTAACATCGGTCTCATCACCCGTGTTCTTGCCGATAAGCTGATCCTCGAATCCCGGAATGAACGATCCCGATCCGATAACAAGCGGATAGTTCTCGCCCTTGCCGCCGGCAAATGCCTCGCCGTCAACAAAACCTTCGAAATCGATCATAGCCGTATCGCCGTCTTTTATCGGACGATCCTCAACGGTTATCGTTCTTGCGTTTGCTTCCTGCTCACGCTTTATCTCTTTGTCGATATCCTCATCCGTAACCTCGGTATCGATCTTGTCGATCTTAACGCCCTTGTACTTACCGAGCTCAACGGGAGGCTTTAGAGCAACTTCAGCCGTAAAGATGAAGTTCTTGCCCTTTTCGATCTGAACCACATCGATCTTCGGCTGCGATACGATCTCAATGTCCTCAGCCTTCTCAACCTCTTCCGAATATGCCTCGGGGATGATGAAGTTTGCGGCATCCTCATAGAATACGTCAGGACCGTACATCTTCTCGATCATAGCCTGGGGAACCTTGCCCTTACGAAATCCGGGCACACTCATCTTGCCTTTATTTTTATCGTAAGCTTTCCTGATGGCCTCGGTAAATCTGTCAGCCTCGACCTCGATCGTAAGCTTCGCCATGTTCTTTTCCAGTTTTTCAACCTGTAAACTCATTCCTATAATCCTCCAACCTGATTTAAATACGAAAAAACCGCGGTTTTGCGGCTTCAAGCATACCTAAATAGACATTATAACATATAAGTATAGGAAATAAAAGCAAAACAGGGAAATCAAAATGCAGCGTACATAAAGCCCGCCCGGTCTCCGACAACAGTGAATGACATGAGGAACAGGATGATCACCGCATAGGCTAAGATCCATCGCACGGCAAGAGGCCGCTTTAAGAAGGTTTCTGCCGCATCTTTCCCCTTTTCGGCGATCACATCCATTATGATCAGCAAGAGCACCGCGAGCGCAAACACAATGACCTTTTGTTCGGACAGGATCTTTGAATCAAAAAGATCTATGACCCACAGTCTTGAAAGAGATGCGTTAAAGTGAAGCAGCGTATTCTTGAAAGCGATAAAAGAGTCTGCCGGTCTTTCGATACAGTCAAAATAACCGGCAAAGCATATGATGACAAATGTCCTTATTATCCTGAAACCGTCCCAGATCCTGCCTTTCTCATTGATACGGCACAGGGTGCGCATCCGTGCAAATGCCGGAGTAAGTGCATCCGAAAGTGCGATGATCACGCCGTTATACAGTCCCCATAAGACAAAGTGGATCTTCGGCCCGTGCCACAGTCCTACAAGGAAGAAAACAAGTACATTACTCATTCCTCCGATAACGGATCTTGCGGCATGCTTCCCGAACTTTTTGCCCAGTTTTTTGCTCAGTTTCATGACATGACGCTGCGTAGCAAACGGATAGAACACATAATCCCTCATGAACGACCCGAGCGTTATGTGCCATCTTCGCCAGAAATCCGCGATCGACCTGGCAAAATACGGCTGTCTGAAGTTTATGTCCATCCTGACTCCGAACAGAACGGAGGCTGCCATCATCATATCGATTCCGCCGGAAAAATCGGCATACTGGCACAGGGCATACAGCACGGCCCCGATAAACAGAAAACCGCCGGGCTTTTGTCCCAGGTCTCCGCCAAATATCTCTCCGACCGGTCCTATCATTACATTTGCGATCGCATATTTCTTGAATGCGCCGAACATAAAGAGCAGAACGCATTTTTTTACCGAATCCGCGCTGATCTTATGCGGTTCGAACAGGGTATGCTGCATGTTATCATATCTGTTTATCGGTCCCTGAAGCATCTGCGGAAACCAGACAAGGTACAGCGCAAGCTTTGCGGGATTGTCCTCGGCCTTGTATTTTTCCCCGTATACATCAATCACATACGATACCGCCATCAGCGTATAATACGAGATCCCGAGCGGCAGAAGGATCGGATGATCCACGACGGGAAGCAGGTATTTTGTCACCGCAAGTATCCCGATATTTACTGTAACCAGAACGGCGGCGATCATTCTTTTCCTTCGCTTTATGACCGACTTTGAGACAGTCTCTCCAAAATCCTTTCCGGAAACCCTGTCCATCATCTTTGTGCCAAGCCACACGCTTGCCATTGATACGGCAAGAAAGATCATACGCCACTTTGATACAGCGGCATAGAAAACCACCGAAACAGCAAGTCTTATGACCCACTGCCTGTCCCCTCTTCTTTTACCGACTGCCTCATGAAGAAGAACCGATATTAAGATAAAGCCGATAAAGGCTGCCGAATACAGTTCCATTTATTTACCTCAAAAGCTCTGCGATCTTCCCGGAAACAAGATTGTTTCCCTCATCAACGATATGCTCATGATCCATGAACATATCATCGGGAAGCCTTTCTCTGAGCGACTCATCATTATCAAGATTGAAGTACTGCCCGCCTCTTTTTTCCACGAATTCCTTCAGATACGAGTCAATAACGCCGTATCCTTCTCCGTACCCGGCCCTAACATCCGAACGGTGCGGGGTCACTATGACCGTAAATCCTATCCCGTTTGCGGACAGGAAAGAGGCCATTTCATCAAGCATCCCCAGCGAATCCGGATCGACATTGATGCCGGCAGAGCCAAGTTCCCCGGCTTTGGCAATATCTTCGTCAAGCAAGGATTTATCCGCCTTTGGAGGATCGATACGTTCTATCTTTTTTTCCATATCAAGAACATACCCCGGATCGATCCTGCCGCGGCGGTAAGCAATATTCTTGTAAACCTGGGGAAGTGTGTATGAGAACCGAAGAACCCAGTCAACCCAGATGTTCATCGATTCCACCGATGTGAGAAAATCAATATCTTTGTATCTTCCGAGCTTGTCGGAAATGATGGCGCCGTATCTTTTTGCAAGAGGAGCCGTCTCGTATTTCGCATCAAGAAATGAGGCGGCCGCAGCATAGTCCTCGCTCTGCGAGAGTGCATCAAATCCCGTAAGAAGCACAACCTTTTGAAGCGGCTGCTGTGAAGAGACGAACTTTACGGCATCGGCGGATGTCCTGTAGAACTGATCGGGCGTAGACATGTTGACGCATTTACAGTCATTCATCGCATCAATAGTCCTCGGAACGATAACCCAGCCTACGGACGAGCCGACAAAAAGCGTATCGTAACCGTCATCCGAGGCATACGCTTCCCACCTGTCGATACTTGCCCAGTTGCTTACGACAAGACAAAAGTTCATAACATGAATGATCAGGGCAAATATCACTATGAACAGTATTATTCTGACTGCAGGATTGATATATTTTTTCATTACTTCAGGATTTCATTACTTCAGGAATTTTATTACTTCGGCGTAATTAGCAGCGATATGCGGATAAGTGCAGTCCTTGCAGCTTTTGATCCGCCTGCCGTCTTTTTCGAGCATCTCATATGTGCCCGGGCAGTCGTCCAGGTGATAGAGAGGACAATAACAGAACAGACAGTTGATATCCCCGTCAAGCTCGTGACAGGGGTAAAATCTGCAGGATCTGTTGGCAAAGAAGGTTGTTGAGTTGTCCATATTTCTTTCCCTTTCGCGTCTCGGACGGGTATACGATTTTTCGACGCTCACTTAACTAAACCGGGATACCATAGGTGCGGCCAGCCCCAAAGGCGATCCGAGCCTATGTGCATGCCTTTGTACGTACGACCGCTCGATGGTTTACATAATGTCGCGTCGTTGCCGTCGGCAGTACTCTCGTAATAGTGGAATTCATGGCCCCGCATACCGACAAGCGCTTCGCGAAAATCACAAGCCAGGTCTTCACGGACTTCCTTTATCTGTGTATATCCGAAGTTTACGAGATGTCCGGTATAGCGGCAGATCCCGTCGATGACTCCGGCCATCGCGTACTGTCTTCCTTCGGCATCTTCTATCATACGATGAAGATACATGAAACCGCCGCATTCCGCAATACTTGGAATACCTTTTTCTATGGCGGTTCCTACGGATTCGAGCATCGACCTGTTGCTCTGCAGCTCCTCAAGATACAGTTCGGGATATCCTCCACCGATGAGTATAGCATCCGTACCGTCGGGGATCTTCGCATCACGGATCGGAGAAAAATAAGTTATCTTTGCGCCCAGCTGCCCGAGATAAGCAAGATTCTCGGGGTAGTAGAAACAAAATGCCTCGTCCCTTGCCACGGCAACTGTCAGCCCATCAAGTGCGCGCGAAGACGTTTCCGGGCTGATTGTCACTCCTCTATACTGTAAAGAACCGGTGGATTCGTCATGGGGTTGAGAACAAGATACATGCTCGTCCGTCTGAGCAGAGAGCATTACCTTTACAACTGCGTCAATATCGCATTCCTTCTCAACGATTTTCGCTATGCGCTCTATCTTCTCCCGTATATCTTCTACTTCCGCGGGAAGCTTCAGTCCGAGATGCCTGCTCTCAAGAGCGAACTCATCCGACTTCGGTATGTGTCCCAGTACCGCGACATCCGGTCTTATCTCGGATAGTTCTTCCCTAAGATGCGGCCTGATCTTCTCATAGAACGCATCCGACATCCGGTTAAGGATAACTCCTTTGATAAGTTGCATGGGATCATCCGCCAGAACCCCTTTGATCAGTGAGACAACGGTCTGTCCGACACCCGCTGCATCAACGATGAGGATTATCGGGGTCTGCGTGATACCCGCCGTCTCATAGCACGATCCGTCCAAAGAACCGGGCTTCATTCCGTCATAAATACCCATAACACCTTCAATGACGGAAGAATCGCATCCGCTGCCCGAAACGGCTCTGTCAAATACATCCCGGACTCCTTCGGCTCCGGCCAGATACATGTCGAGATTGTGGGAATCAATACCGAGTACAGTCCTGTGAAACATCGGATCTATATAATCAGGTCCGCATTTGAACGATATCGGACTATAGCCCCTGTTCTTAAGAATCTCAAGCAGGGCACACGTGATCACGGTCTTTCCGGATCCGCTTCCGGCCGCCGCGATCATAACTCTCGGTATATTATTGTTTCCGTTCTTTACGTGCTTCATACCCCTGTTTCTCATCGTCAACGGCTGTCGTTGATAAATAACACTGTTATTGATCCCTCACCGTGATACTCCGCCCCTCTCTCCGGATCCGTTGTAATGATCTCGCTTTTACCGGAACCGTATGACAGATTCCGTCCTATCTTAACCGTAACCGTTATCCCGTCTTTTTTAAGCATTTCGCATATCGTCCTTACATCCGAGTCATCCGACATGAGTGCGAATGTTTTACGATTGTCTCGGATCATCTCAAGCAGTGTCATTAAGTTATGTAAACTATTTCTTCCGTGAACGCTCATGATCGCAGCATCGTCATATGGCTCGGCGCATCTTGAGGCCATATATGAAACCGAGGATACTCCGGGCAGTATTACCGTCTCTGCATTCTCATCCCATTTCCTGAATACGGCGAATGCCTCTTTTGCCCCGCTGTAAAACCCGGAATCACCCGAAAAAAGAACACATATTTTAGTTATGTAAACCTTTTTCTTGAGATATACCGTTATCTCTTCGGCACGATACATAGGATGTGTTTCACAGTCACCGATAAGGCCTGATCTTTCAACCGCATCGAGCATCCTTTGTGCTCCGAAAACCGCATCGGAAGATCTGATCGCCTCCACAGCCTCCAAGGTCATTAAGTCCTTTGAACCGGGTCCTAACCCGACAAGATATATATGTCTCTTCGGATGATACGGCGACCCCGTTATCTTCTCGAATGCTTCGCTTAGCGGGATACCCGCGCCATCATCATCGGATCCGGGCCTTCTCAGGATGTGTACGGACACCGACAGATCCGAAGCCGCCCTTACCTTCTCTTCAAAACCTCCCGCCTGTCCGCTCTCTTTGGTGAAAAGATGTCTGACATGAAGATCCTTCAGCAGGGCTCTGTTCATTTCATATGAAAACGGGCCCTGCATCGCTATGATATTTGAAGAAGCCAGATTGCACCGACAGCATATCTCAAGACTTTCCTCCGACGGGATCACACGTACATATGTCCTTGAAAGCGTATCGGGCGAAACCGCGCCGCAGTACTTTGCAAGTTCCTTGCTCCCGGTTGTAAGGAGAATGTTTCCGTCAAGGCCATCGGCCACATGCGCAAACTCTTCGACAGAACCATATTTGTTGACATAATATTTATTTATGTTATCTAGCGTTTTTGGATTCGAAGAACCTCCGTCTTTGCCTATGCGATCCACCCTTATAAGGTGACATCCGCATTCTTTCACGGCTTTTCTGATATTGTCCGATACATCCGTCGCATAAGGGTGCGTTGCATCAACGACCGTATCCCCCGCACCCATACCGTTGGACTTGAGATACTCCGACATCCCGGCGCTGTCCATTCGTCCCACATGGACCTTGGCCAGATCGTTTTCGGTCATAACTTCACTGCCGTATTTTGTGGCAACACACACATAATGCTCCCTGCCGGCGTCGCACAGCATCTCGGACAATTGTCTTCCTTCGGTTGTTCCTGAAAAGATGACTGTTTTCATTCGGATGCATACCCTCTCGGTGTGATGAGCCATCCTCCGTCAATACGTGTTTTGGAATTACCTATGAACACGGTCGTGAACATACCGACCTGCTCCGAAGCAAGTTCTTCAAGTGTGCAGACCTTCGATCCCGTCTCATTCCTGCCGATGTTCCTTACATATCCGCACGGGCGTCCGGCCGGCAGTATGGTTAACATAATATCGCATGCTCTTTTCAGATAATCGCTTCGCTTTCTGCTCGAAGGGTTATAAAGAACAATACACAGATCCGCCTGAGCGGCAAGTTTCAAGCGTTTTTCGATCAGATCCCACGGTGTCAGAAGATCGCTTAAGCTTATCACGCAGAAATCGTGTCCTATCGGAGCCCCGAGCACAGCCGCTCCCGACAATGCCGCTGTAACCCCGGACACTGTTTTTACATCTTCATATCCCTCTTTTGCGGCAACCTCAAGCATCGGGGATGCCATTCCGTATACGCCGGCATCGCCGCTGCATATAAGAGCGACAACTTTACCGTTCTTTGCGTATTCAAGGCAAAGCCTGCACCGGTCGATCTCCTGTCTCATTCCGCTTTCGACCACTTCTTTACCGGTACAAAACTCTCGCACAAGATCCGTATAGACCTTGTACCCGACTATCACATCGCTATTTTCAATGGCCTGCCTTGCCTCTTCGGTCATTCCCGGAATACCTCCCGGACCGATCCCGACTACATATATCATGTTCCTGTCCCTCTCAGACAAATGGCAACGGTGATCCCTTCCCCCGAGGTCTTGCGCAGGATAAGCTTTGCATCGGGAAGCGCTCCGAGAAACGCGGCTCTCTCGCACACATTGTCAACACCTACCGTCTCCTTCACGAACCGCGAGGCGGTAAAATCACCCCGGGCGCGTTCAAGGACCGAAGCCTCGAACGTTATGAGCGGAAGGGAATATTTGCCGCAGAAACGCTTTATGGCCGGCTCGTCCTCCTTGACATCAACCGTGCAGACGGCATAAACATCTTCAACGGATATCCCTTCGCCGGCGAGCACTTCCAGTATAAAAGCCTCAGCCTCCTCCGGATCCTTTCCCTTTCTGGTCCCGATCCCTATCGTATATTTCTTGGGTGACAACAACAGATCATATTCACTGTCGGTCCTGTCGGCCAGAATTATGTCAACCTTTTCGCGCGGAGGATAATCCTTAACGGACAGCGTCACGGGTTTTCCTTCTATAGCCTTTGCCGACACTTTCCTGATGCCTTCGCGGTTACGTATGGTCATGTGATTTTCGACCGCAAACACATCGGCGGAAAACGCCCGGTTAACGTCGGTTGAAGTCGTGATAACCGGTATCGCATCAAGAAGATTGGCTATAATTACCGCAAGCTTATTGGCCCCGCCTGCATGTCCCGACAGTATCGGGATCACGAATCTGCCGTTATCGTCTATTACTATGACCGGGGTATCGGTCAATTTATCCTTCACATAGGCGCTGATCGCCCTTACGGCGATCCCGGTCGCGCCGACAAATATAAGCGGACGGTGTGACTCGAATCCGATTCTTGTATATTCATCCAGTGAGATGGATCTGAAGCCGTCCCCGGGGTCACCATTCGAAGCTTCACCTGCGCCGGCATAGCATTTATAAGGCTCCGCTTTGCTGACTCCTGCCTGTAAAGCCGCATTGTTGAGCCTTTCTATCACATCTTTCCCCTTCTCGGAAAAGCAGACCGCCATTTTGTATACATCATTACGCATGTTATTCATTAGTGTTATTTAATATTGTTATCTATCGTGTGTTATCCCTGAATTCCGTTGCAAATCCGGGATCGTAGAGCTTCGATCTGTCATATGAGGAATGTGTCACGGCATCCCCCACGAGGACAACGGCCGTCTTACTGATGCCGTTTTCATCCGCTGTTTTCCCGAGCGTTTCGACCGTACAGACAAAAGCTTTTTCCTCGGGCCATGTGGCCTTGTATACAATAGCTGCCGGGGCATGGGGAGCAACCCCTCCGCATATCAGGCGTCGGGACAATTCTCCCAGCATACCCGAGCTTAAGTAGATCGCCATTGATGCCTTATGAGCGGCAAGCGATTCTATGCTCTCTTTTTCCGGAACCGGGGTTTTTCCTTCCATCCGCGTAACGATAAGTGTTTGGGATACTCCCGGAAGCGTATATTCGATGTTGAGGGTTGCTGCAGCTCCGAAGCATGCACTCACCCCGGGAGTCGAATCGTAAGTCCTGTGATTTTCGTCAAGGACGTCCATCTGTTCCCTGACGGCTCCGTATATGCTCGGTTCACCCGTATGGAGTCTGACTATATTCTTTCCGGCCGAATCGCTTGTTAACATAACTTCCATGACCTCTTCGAGGGTCATGGATGCGCTGTTGTATATATCGGGATTCTTTTTCGCATAACCGAGCAGTTCGGGATTGACGAGACTTCCCGTATATATGATGACATCCGCTTCTTCTATGAGTCTCATTCCGCGGACCGTGATAAGGTCCGGTGCACCGGGACCGGCGCCGACGAAGTGTATCATATTATGTTAACCTCTCCTTTGCTGCGCCTTACTGCTTCCTTCATCATCTCTTCTGCACCGTCCGTTTGTCCCAGAAGGCCATATACGCTCGAATAGACTATACATTCTATGTTCATGTCCTTTGCCCGGGCTTTAAGATGGAAGGCTATCTTCTCCATTATATGCTCAAAACACTTATCTTCTATGCCGGCTTCAAGCATTACCCTGTATGCTTCTTCCGTTGAAACGCTCTCCAGGATATCCGCTATAACCTTTTCTTCCGCTCCCGCATAACCGGCAGCTTCGGCCATCAGCTGCATCCTGCCGTCTCCCTCCTTTGAGTGTGTGTTCATCACGCCTCCGCTCACCTTGATAAGCTTTCCGACGTGTCCGACAAGGAGCATTCCCTCAAATCCGGCAGCACGTGCTATATCTATCGTATCCCCTATGTAATTTGAGCACTTGACGGCCCTGTCCAGATCATAGTCGTAGTGCTCTTTCATAAAGGCGAATCCGTAATTTCCGGGAGATACAACCGCGATCTTCTCCCCGAGCGCCTTTTTCTGCGATAGTTCCACCCTTATCGTGTCTATGATCGCACGAGTACTCATGGGTTCCACGACACCGCTCGTACCGATTATTGATATCCCGCCTTCTATCCCGAGTCTCGGGTTGAACGTTTTCTCCGCAATCTTCGCTCCTTCGGGGGCTGATATCACGATCCGGATCGTTCCTGTGTATTCAAACTCGTCCGCCACCGCTCTGACCTCGAACTCGATCATACTTCGCGGGACCGAATTGATCGCGTAATCCCCGACAGGCCTGTCAAGACCGGGCTTGGTTACCTTTCCTATCCCTTCGCCGCCCTCTATTATCACTTCCGACCCGGCCTCTTCCGGCTTTGATCCTCCGGAGGGCGTTGCAAACTCGGCCTTGGCATATATGAGCATACCGGCTGTAACATCCGGATCGTCGCTTGAGGGCTTTTTTACCGCGCATGAAGCGCTCGGTGTTTCGGTTAACATAACATCCCGTAAGGGCGTGTTAAACTTCGCTCCCGAAGGCGTCATAACCGACACGGAGTCTATCTCTTTATTCTCAAACAACATGATCACAGCGGCTTTTGCCGCAGCCGCCGCGCAGCTTCCGGTCGTAAATCCGCTCTTCATCCTACATTTT
>JAILRJ010000079.1:0-4226 GCA_024698285.1 Lachnospiraceae bacterium
TCAAGCGGAGTCATGAACTGCAAGAGCATTACGAACGGGAAGATAAGTGCGGCGGAGGTAACCGGAAGCCCCGTGTATGATTTTCGCTTGCCGCCCTCTTCCTTCTGACGTTTGTCCTCGAGAACGTTGAAATACGCGAGCCTGATCATTGCCATCAGAACATAGAGCATCATAACGAGCATCGCAAGGATCGGCACGATAACATCGAGCCAGTTACCGGTATGAAGTTTTGGAGTCATCGAAAACTCCGGATTCTGCCAGATCATCGCTTCACCGATTATCGCAGGGAGCACGCCGAATGCAACAAGATCCGAAAGCGAATCGATCTGAATACCGAACTTGATCTCATCCTCTGTACGATTTTTCTTATGACGCGCGACCTCTCCGTCGAACGCATCACACAGCCCGCAAAACAGCAGGAAGAATGTTCCGAGAAACGGATGTCCTTCTCCGATGAGTGATATCGTTATTCCGAGTCCCGCCGAAACAAGGGACAGATATGTCAGTATAACCGTGTAATTGTAATAGCCAAGCATCAGTCGTCTTCCTCTTCCTCTCTTTGTCCGTTGGCACCTCTTCTGTTGATCACAAAATATCCTATAGCAACGATCACGATACATGTCAGCACGCATATGTAAAACGATATGCCGCGGCTCGCAAGCTCAAGACTTGTTGCTTCGCTCTCGTTCATCAGATCCTTCACGCCGTCGATCATAAGAAAATCGAATACGCCGATCGAACCCGGCACCGGAATGCATGTCGATCCGATAACGGAAAATGCGTGCGTCGCCCACACATCGATCGCCTTTGAAACCTCTCCTCCGCCCGCGAGAAAGATCATTGCGGACACGCATATCTGAAGTGTGCGCTGAAGAAAATTGAATATGAAACACTTAACGAGCATTCCGCGATGGCCGTCGATCATCTCGGCACAGTCACGGTACTCGTTCGTTATACGATCAAGCTTCTTTTCGAACTTTTCCCGGTTCCTTATTATCTTTATCTTGCCGAGAATCCTGATCAAAAAAGCACCGATCGCGTACACCCAGTTTTCCTTCTTGATAAGTAGGATGATAAACGTGATCAGCACGCCGAGTATTACGTATCCGACTATGATCAGGAACATTGCAAAGGGCGTGAAATTGATGAAAAGTGAGGGTCTGATGACAACCGCGATTATACCTATCGCCATGATCGATGCGGTATACATCACAAGATTGAGAAGCAGCGCCACAGCGGAGACCGCAGCGGGTACTCCGTCAGCCATCATGAAGAATGCGCTCGCGGGCTGACCGCCCGTTGCCGACGGCGTGATCGCCGAAAAATAAATGTCGGCCGCCGAGTAAACGATACCTTTGTTCACGGACCGCTTATACCCGAACGCTTTGATGACGGATAAAAGCGCCAGTCCCTCGAACACGATGTAGCTGATCATACATACGACGGCAAGAATGATCCAGAATCTGTCGGCTTTTCTGTAATACTCGAGAAAATCATTCAGCGAGTAATTCTTCGTCTGCCGAATGACTGCCCAAACGGAAAGCGCGGCAAGAGCAAGCGCAACCATGGACCATAATTCGTTTTTCTTCTTGCCCATGTTCATCTTATTATCTCATCAATCGTGGTGACCGTTGAAAACGTTCCTTTATGCCTTGCGATAACGTCCTTCATCTTGGAAAGTTCGAAATAGTTGACGTAGCAGATCAGCGTCTTGTTCTCGCCCGCGATCGCTCCGTATGAATCCATTATCGTACACGTCTTGTTAAGGTCATTCTTGATGTCTTTAACAAGTCCCTCGACATCCTTTGTGATTATCGTAACCTGTTTGATCGCCTCAAAGTGATCGGTAAAGTGGTCGATCACCATCGTCGCGACAAAGTACACAAGAAGGCTTAAGAGTGCCGAATTCCTGTTTATAAGGAAAAACGCCGCGATATAAACGCATGCGTTAAATGCGATAAGAATGAATGTCATCGAAAAATCCTTGCCGGTGATGCTCGAAAGCTTCCTGATGACAATGTTCGCGAATATCTCCGAGCCGTCAATACATCCGCCGTATCGAAGTATCAGTGCAAGTCCGGCTCCAAGTATCGCCCCGCCGAAAGCGACCGCGATAAAATGCTCTGTGTTAAGCTCGAAGGAGAACTCCTCAAAAACATCGATTCCGACCGTGTAAAACAGCGAGCCGAACGTAGCCTTTATCGCAAACTCTTTACCCAGGATCACGAAACCCGCGATAATGAACGGCAGAAACACAGCAAAGACGCAGGGCGACAGCTTGAATCCCGTCAGCTTGCTGATGATGATAGCAATGCCGGCCGTACCGTAATCTATCGCATCATTCGGCAGCAAAATGCACGCAACCGAAAAACTCGCCATGAGCGCACCCAGGGCGATCGCAACATATGATAATACATTACTGAGTTTCTTGTTCAATGCTTTTCTCCAACTAATGTATTATACGCTAAAATGCAGGGGGGTTCAATTACGAAGCTGAATCTTCGAGCGCCTGAGCTATGACCTGATCCATATCCATATATCTGTATGTTCCGAGGCGTCCGCCGAATCTGACTCTCTTCTCACCTTCGGCAAGCTGTCTGTATTTTTCATACAAGGCGCTGTTTTTTTTATCATTCACGGGATAATAAGGTTCATCTCCGACCTTCCATGACGCTGAATATTCGCGCGTAATGACTGTCTTATCGGCAGATCCGACACCGAAGCAGAAGTGCTTGTGCTCTATAACTCTTGTATAAGGTGTATCGCTATCGGTGTAGTTCATGCCGGCAACACCCTGATAATTCGGCACATCCAGAGTTTCAGTCTCAAATCTCAGGCTCCTGTATTCGAGTTCTCCGAAACGGTAATCGTAATACTCGTCGATAGGGCCGGTGTATATTACGTTGTCTGCAAGCTCGTCAAGTGATTTTCTCTCCTTCAGGTAATCAACATCAAGCCTAACATCTATTCCGGAGAGCATGTTTTCTACCATCTTCGTATAGCCTTCGACCGGGATCCCCTGGTGCGGATGGTTGAAATAGTTGTTGTCGAATGTGAGTCTTACCGGAAGACGCTTTATGATAAACGGCGGGAGATCGCTGCATGGTCTTCCCCACTGTTTCTCGCTATATCCTTTAATAAGCTTTTCGAATATATCTCGCCCGACAAGTTTAAGCGCCTGTTCTTCAAGGTTTGAAGGCTCGATCCCGGCAAACTCCGCGCGCTGTTCCTCAAGTTTCCTTGTCGCATCCTCCGGGGTCTTCACGTCGGACCACATCTTCGTGAATGTATTCATATTGAATGGGAGATTATAGAGTTCGCCCTTATAATTTGCAACGGGTGAATAAACGAAATGATTGAATGACGCGAAACGGTTGACATAACTCCACACTTTTCCATTATCCGTATGAAAGATATGAGGTCCGTAAACATGAACGTCTATTCCTTCCTTCTTCTCGGAATATATGTTTCCGGCGATATGACTGCGCCTGTCGATAACGAGACATTTATTTCCGGCATCCGTCATCCGGCGTGCGTACACTGCTCCGTAGAGCCCTGCACCTACAATAAGAAAATCATATTTCATGAATCCTGCCCTCTAATAAATCGCGTTTTCGTGCCAGTTCCAAGCATGTTTTACGATCGTATCGATATCCGCGTACTTGGGCTCCCATCCAAGAACCTTTCTTGCCTTGTCACTGCTTCCCACAAGCTTTGCGGGATCTCCCGGACGCCTGTCCGTAAGTGTAACCTTAAACTCCTTCCCGGTCACTCTCTTTACCGATTCAACGACCTCAAGAACCGATGTGCCTATCGAATTACCCAGGTTGAAGAAATCTCCGGGATTACCTTCCTCAAGGTAGTGAAGTGCGCGAAGGTGCGCATCGGCAAGATCCGTTACGTGGATGTAATCGCGTATGCAGCTTCCGTCCGGTGTCGGATAATCGGTGCCGAATACTTTGATATCTTCCCGCTTTTTGCTCGCGGCATCGAGCACAAGGGGAATGATGTGGGTCTCGGGATTGTGACTTTCTCCGATCTCACATTCAGGATCCGCACCCGCCGCATTGAAATATCTAAGGACTGCGAACTGCAGTCCGTATGCGGTTTTATAGTCCTTGAATATCCTCTCCACGGTCAGCTTCGTCATACCGTAAGGGTTGATCGGATTCTGGGGCATATCTTCCGTTATCGGAACACGCTCAGGTTCTCCGTAGGTCGCACAT
>JAILRJ010000048.1:0-37174 GCA_024698285.1 Lachnospiraceae bacterium
AGGAATGTAAGTGACTTCTGAGTTCTGTAATCCGTAAACACGGTTCGCTCCGCATAATCCGCATTACCCGATGAATAGAGTTCCGTACGAAGGCCCTTGAGACTCTCGAGTATCTTCTGACGGTCATTGGGCGTGTTTGTATCGCTCGCACCTGTAGTAAGATTCTCTTTGATATTCGTAAATATCTGATCGGTCTGCTTTAGAGCGGTCTCGGTAACGTTCATCCATGCCTGTGCGTCCGGTATATTCTTCTTGTAATACTGGGTAAGCTGTGAAAGATTGGTATTAAGACGAAGCGCACGAATGGCTACTACCGGATCCTCCGAAGGTCTTGAAATGACCTGACCCGTTGCGATCTGGGTGTTGAGCCTGTCTTCGTTGAGCTTGTTTATATTGATGTTATTCTTGGTATTAGACGTCATCATGGCGTTGGTGATTCGCATCATAACCGTACCCTCCGTAAAACAATAAAAGTACTGTGACAAACGGCAGATATCCTTTTCCGCCTTCTGTCAGGAATTATGAGGCAAAATCCATTTCGCCATGTATTTAATTGTATATCGGCATAAATCTAAGGTTTCTTAACTGTATGCAAAAACGGGTGGCCACAGGGATGCCACAAAGCGAGTTACGCAGACGCGAAGCCTTTGCTGAGCGGCGAGGACTGTCTGAGCGACTGGCGCCCTGTCGGACAGGACCCGTTTTAAACAATGACTATACTCCGGTTTGGAGAATAAGCCTGTCATATATCTCCGTCATGACCTGGATCATCTTCGACGAAAGGTTGTATGCTTCCTGGAACTTCACGAGATTAAGCGCCTCTTCATCGTTGTCTACACCGGATACCGATGTTCTCTGCGCGATGATTGCATTGCTTATCTTATCGAAGTTCGAGTAGAAATTGTTGGCCGATGAAGCTCCGAGTGCAACGTCACTTGTAAGGCACTGAAGGAACTCCTCGGATGAACATCCTCTGTATGTCATCTTGGACTTGTCCGTACGCACTTCCATAAGAAGTTTTGTGATATCCTGTGCATCACGGCCCGACATATAGTCCGCTGTGGTTCCAAACAGGCTGACGTCCTTCACCATGCTCGAATTGATGTTGAAGTTGCCTGCCGTAAGGTGAAGGTAATTATCCTTATATTGGAACATGGCCGTAGTATCCTTGATATTCGAGAATGTAACGGTTTTTCCTCCGTCATCGTATATAACGCCGGCAGCCTCATTATAGTCAAACGCTTCAAAAGTTGCTTCCTCGCTTCCGCACGTGAACAGCGATTCAGCGTATGTCGGGGTGGAACCGTTCATATCGGTCTGGGCAGTTCTCTCTATCTTATTCATCGCCTGGGCAAATGACCTGACCCATTCGTTCATCTGAGCCATATAATACGGGATTCCCTGATAATCGATGCTCACACCGATGTATGCGTCTTTCCCGCTAAGGCCGGAACCGCTGTTATTTGTCTTGGTCTCGTCCAGATGGAACGTATACGTTTCCGTTTGTGAATCATACTGCCAAGAATCATATACAAGACTCTTGTTTCCAACCACGATCGTTCCCGAACTGTTCATCGTGACCTTGTTCATGTCGGTCAGAAAATCGTGATTCGGATGAGATTTGTCTATCTTGACGGTGACCGTGTTATTTGTTGTGGTTACATATGAACCTTTTGCGGAGAAGTTCTCTCCGTTGTTTCCGTCACGCATCTCTATAAGACCCTTGAGCTGTCCCCCGAGACTACCGCCGTAAAGGTTAAGAGGAAGTCCCGTAAGATATATGTCATAGAGTCCGTCAGCATCCGACTGGTTAACCTTCTCATCACCGTTTCTTGCCACACATTCAAGCGTGGAGTACTCATAACTGTTGACAAGATTCTGTCCGCCCGCGATATCAATTATATAGCGATAAATACCTGATTCCTCGGTACCTCCTTCGGTTGTATAGATGGGTACCTCTGTGATCTTGACATCCACGATGTTTGACAGCTGATCAACAAGAAGATTCCTCTTGTCGCGAAGCTCGTTAGCCTTTACATGATTGACCTCTATAGTATTGATCTGTTTATTGAGAGTCGCGATCTCTGACGCTATCGAATTGATTTCGTTGACCTTGTTCTGGATCTCATTGTTCAGATCGATCTGAATATTCTGAAGAGATGTGTGCATGTTGTTGAAATACTCGGCAAGGCTCTTGCACTGCGACAGGAAAGAAGCCTTTCTCGTATCGTCACCGGCACTTTTATACACTTCATCAAGTGCATCGAACATATTTGAGAACACCGCGTTAAATCCCATTACATCATCTGTATCCGTGAAATAGTCCTCAATCTGACGGTAATACTGCTGTTTGATCTCATATATTCCCTTGCTGGCATTATTCTGCCAGTATTTGAGGTCATAGTATTCATTTCTGATCTGATCGATAGACTTCGTATCAACACCTGCTCCGGCCATACCGTAGGAAGTATTTGTGCGCAGAGCATCGGCAGCAGCCTGTGTTGCCTCCTGCCTCGTGTATCCTTTTGTCTCAACGTTTGAAATATTGTTACCTGTTACGTTAAGAGCTGCATTTGCAGCCTGAAGTCCCGTATATCCTATATTTAATCCGAAAAATTGAGAAGTACTCATGAAGCCCTCCTATCTGCCTTATACGCTGGACAGAAGATTCTCGAGCATGTCGTTACATGCCGTGATATATCTTGATGCCGCATTATATGCATTCTGATACTTGATCATGTTCGTAAGCTCTTCGTTTGATGATACTCCCATGATCGAGTCCCTGCTGTCTGAAAGGTTATGAACAGCCACCTGCTGTGCGGTGACTATACTGTCGTAAACCGATCCTTCGGTTGCCACCTGTCCTACAAGAGCCGCATAGAAATCTCTGTAATCATACTCTGTGGTAAGATCCGGAGACAGGCTTGAGAACGGTGTGTTAAACGCCTGTACAAGTGCATCCGCTTTTGCATGGTCAACTTCACCCTGCTCCGTCATGAATGAATTGCCCAGGAGAGAAACTGTCTTGAGAAGATCCGGATTGATCTTCATGTTAGCGATCGTATAGAGATCATCTATATCCGCATGGGAAGGATTTTCGTCCTCGGGTACGTATCTGTAATATGTAACCGGCGGTGTGACGGTCGAATCGGTATATTCCTCATATCTTGGTGTTCCGAGTCTGACGAACAGTTCCTTCGGGAGTTCGATCTTTCCGCTGTCGACATCATTCTTGTTGTATTTGGGAAGATACTGCTCATCCCCCGTCTCATAATACTTGTCTATCGCATCCTTCTCACCCGTCAATATGTTGTTGACCTCGGTCATAAGGCTGTGAACCATATTGTCAAGCTCGGCCTGGACTTTCATGACCACCGATTTGGATGTCGGGATCAGGTTCTCCGTTACGAGTTCGGGCGGGGTCTTTGTATCGTCTTCATACGTATATTCCCCGGCCATATATGTTTTATAGCTCATGTCCGTATAGTTTGCCCTTCTGTCACCTCTCTGGAGGACTACGGACTTGAGCTGTCCTATATCTGTATTAAATGATGTAGCTATCTCCTCATTTCTTATGAATACTTCCGCATTCATGTTCTGAGGCCAGACCGGAGTATAGAACCCTGTACCTTCATCCACTATAGTATCCATATGGAAGGTTCTGTCTCTGGCAACAAGCTCAACACCCTCGACGAGCACTTCCACAGCACCGTCGGCATTTGTATGATATGAGATGTTTACAAGACTTGACAGCTCATCAAGCGCCTTGTTTCTCTGGTCGCGTAGATCATTGGCTTCCTGTTCGCCAAGTTCTTCTTTGTGTATCTTATCGTTGAGAGCGTGGATCTCATCCCCGAGATCATTGATCCTGTCAACGTATTCTTTTATTCTTGCATTGAGATTGTCCTGATAATCTGACAGTCCGTTGTATACCGCCTGTGCTCTTTCAAGAAACTGTGCGGATGTATTAACAAACGAACCTTTTGTGACTGAGCTTGAAGGATCCTTGGCGAGTTCCTGTACGGATGTCCAGAGATCGGCGATCGATTCCTGGAAAGCAACACCGTCGAATTCGCCGAGAAGTGTTTCTATCTCCTGTGTTGTTTCCTGTGCAACTTCATAAAAAGAAGACCTTCCGGTTTCTCTACGATACGATTTGTCAAGGAACTCATCCCTTACCTGACGTACGATATCGTACTCGACACCGAGGCCTATCTGCATCTTGGAAACAGCAGGTGAAGTGCTTATTGTATTATAAGTCATATCCGCGTGCAGCGTCTGCTGACGGACATAACCCTGAGTTTCGATATTGGATAGGTTGTGTGCTGTTGTGTGCAGCGAATTCTGGCTTGTCTGAAGTCCGGTTGCCCCTACAAAAAGGCCGCTCATCAACGACATGTAATCACCCCGTGTTTCTTGTGAAATACATTACCTACTGCTTCGCATCAAAGCCTCTAACCGATCCGAGGGTCTCCCCTCTGCTCACGGCACCCGGACCGTAATTGTTGGTCTCAGGAGCCTGTCTCATGGCTCTCATCATGTTGATATCGAAATCCACCATTTCGAGAGACTGCTCTATCAATTGCCTGTTGCTCTCGTTTATCATCCGGACACTTTCAACCGTCCTCTTCAGTTTGTCATGTATTTCGGACAGTCTCTGCTGTTCATCCGGCTGCTTCGAAAGCAGGTCGATCAGTACAGACAGCTTTAATGTTTCAACATCCTTGTTGATTACGTCGGCGATGTCACGGGTTACCTGGGCACGTTTCGAATCCAGATTTCCGATTGTCGTCACAACGGTCTGTTCATCATCCGTGATCTTTTCAAGGGCCGTAATGTCTCTTCCGACTATAACGGCCGATTTACGCTTGGACAACTCCAGCAGCTTGCCATATTCATCATTTTCTCTGTTCAGTACATCAATGAGTTCTTCAATAAGGCTAGCCACCGGTCATCCTCTAAAAGTTTAACTTTTCTTCGTATTTTGCGATCAGCTTGGATGCAAAATCATCGTTACTTACGTTGTAGGTTCCGTTAGCAATGGCAGCCTTGATAGGCTCCGTGATCTCTTTCCTGATGTCGGATGAATTAGCCACTGCAGCTTTCACAGTCTGGATATCCTTTCCGATACTGGAAATCTGAACCTGGTCCCTTCCGTAAGCAACTCCGGTCTTCTGAACCTTGCCGGGCTTTTTAGCCTGATAAATCTGGCTTACGGCATTGTATGCTTCTATACGCATAACTTCTCCTCCTTCCCTGTCTGGAGATTTCTCCCCTGTTATCCCCTTATTTTCCGCATAACCACGGCAAAAACATATAGTCCTGCTATAGGTTACACTATATTTATCGACCAAACAGGGATTAACTTTATAGTATTTCCGAAATTTTTTTAATTAAGTTACAATGTGAGAATCCAAAACCATCCCTGATTATCACTCACCTGCGGATTATCGAGTGTCCGATTCCTTCCATAAAGAGTTTCCAGGCCCCCAGCATGCACGATGTCGCCTCCTTGCGGGAGCAGGGCATGATATAAAGAAGCGAGGCCTCATATGCCCTGACACTCTGCCAGCTGCCGGCAAGTTCGTTAAAATCAATAACCCCGGGCTTACCCCACGTTGTGATAAGGAGCCTATCCAGATCCATATCCGTGATCGTCACGAAATGGCTCTTGATCGGCGAATCCCATCCGTCGGACAGTTTATTGTCAAGATCCGAATCTTCCTTAAACAATCTCGCGTTTATCCTGTTAAAGCACGTAAGCATAACAACGGCGCCGCTCGCCTTAAGGCCCTCCTTGATAAAAGCCCTTGCCTCCTCTTTATCAAGAAACGCTGCCGGAATATAATTCACCCTTATATCAAGCCCGAATTTTCTGGCAAAACGTATGATTCCTATGATAAACCCGACATTCGTCAGGCCGAGTGTACTCTTTAATCTGGTAAATACTTTGGAAGACCGTTGAACACGGTCATAGATGCGATTGAGGGGAAATATCTCAAACGACCCCATTGTTTCGTAAACCCCGGTCATAAGCAGGGAAAATGCCTCATGACCGGGATTATCCGAACACAGAGCATCCTTTACGGATGCGGGTATGATCTTTGAACCTTTTATCTGCGCGCCGAATCCGGCATCGTTTCTTGCCAGGGCGCGAAGAACATTTGCACCGGCCACCGAACCGCATCCACCCAGAGCTCTCGTGTTGGACGAAAACCACAGCTGGTTTCCTCCGTAACAGAGCTTATCATCAGGGCCCTGGATCTGGAGTTGTTTGGCGCGGCGTATGTTCATACGTTATTTTCTGACGGTTACCTTATCAAGATGCCATATATCGTCAACGTATTCCTGTATTGTTCTGTCTGATGAGAACTTACCAGAACTGGCAACGTTTAATATGGCCATCTTGTTCCAACGCTTGGTATCCTTGTATGCCTCCTCGATGAGCTTCTGGGTCTCGGCGTAAGACTCGAAATCCTTGAGGATGAAGTAAGTATCCGCCTTTGCGGTACACTGCGTATTGAGAAGGGAGTTGTACAGATCCCTGAACAGTTCCGTATCATTCTGGCTGTATGTACCGTTGACAAGCTGCATGAGCACCTTACGGATGTTCGCATCATTGTTGAAGATCACGTTGGGGTCGTATCCGCCGTTCTGTTCATAGTTGATGACTTCATCGGACGACAGACCGAATATGAAGATGTTCTCTTTTCCGACCTCCTCATACATCTCAACGTTTGCTCCGTCCATTGTGCCTATCGTGATCGCACCGTTTAACATGAACTTCATGTTACCTGTTCCCGAAGCTTCCTTTGAAGCGGTTGATATCTGCTCCGATACGTCGGCAGCCGCAACTATGAGTTCGGCATTCGATACACAGTAATCCTCAATGAACACGATCTTTATCTTGCCGCCGATAGACGCATCATTGTTGACAACCTCGGCAACCGAGTTGATAAGCTTGATCGTAAGCTTTGCGTTCTTGTAGCCCGCTGCAGCCTTTGCACCGAATATAAACGTACGCGGTACGAAATCCATATCGGGATGCTCTTTAAGCTCGTTATACAGATACATGATATGAAGAATGTTCATAAGCTGTCTCTTGTACTCGTGGAGACGCTTTACCTGAACATCGAATATAGATCTCGGGTCAACCTCGATTCCGTTATGCTCGAGTATGTACTTCGCCAGCCTTACCTTGTTCTGGTACTTGATGTTCATGAACTCATGCTGAGCCTTCTTGTCATCCGCATAAACCTTGAGGTGACGCAGAACCGTCAGATCCGTGATCCATTCATCTCCGACATGGGCCGTTACCCAGTCTGCAAGAAGCGGATTGGCATGGAGCAGGAATCTTCTCTGTGTGATACCATTCGTCTTATTGTTAAACTTCTGAGGCATAAGCTCATAGAAATCTTTAAGTTCCTGATTCTTCAGGATCTCTGTATGAAGTCTTGCAACACCGTTGACCGAATACGATGCACAGATCGCCATATGAGCCATCTTAACCTGTCCGTCATAGATTATCGCCATCTTGCGGATCTTCTCTACATTACCCGGATGTGATGCCTCGATAAGAAGGCAGAACCTTCTGTTGATCTCCTCAACGATCTGATATATTCTCGGCAGAAGGTTTGAGAACAGCTCGATAGGCCACTTCTCAAGAGCCTCCGACATGATCGTATGGTTCGTGTATGCAACGGTCTTCGTTGTCACGTTCCATGCTTCCTCCCATCCGAGTCCGTAATCATCCATAAGTATACGCATGAGTTCCGGAACAGTAAGAGTCGGATGCGTATCGTTCATCTGGAACGTAACCTTCTCATACAGTTTTGTAATATCGCTATGCTTTCTCATGTACTTCTCAACGGCTTCCTGAATACTTGCCGATACGAAGAAGTACTGCTGTTTGAGACGAAGCTCTTTGCCGGCATAATGGTTGTCATTGGGATACAGCACCTCGCATATGTTCCTTGCAAGGTTCTCCTGCTCAACCGCAAGACGGTAATCACCTTTATCAAACGAATCAAGCTGGAAACATTCGACAGGCTGTGCGTCCCATATACGAAGCGTGTTTACTACACCGTTTCCGTAACCGGGTATCGGAAGGTCGTAGGGAATCGCCTGTACGGACTGATAATTCTCCTGGGAGAAGTGATTTTCGCCCTTCTCATCAACATTGACAACAACGTTACCGCCGAATTTGACGATCTTGGCATATTCCGGACGGCGAAGTTCAAACGGATATCCATCCTTTAACCAGTTATCGGGTGCCTCAACCTGGAAGCCGTCCTTGATCTTCTGACGGAACATTCCGTAACGGTAACGGATACCGCAACCGTATGCGTTATATCCAAGCGTAGCAAGCGAATCCAGGAAACATGCTGCGAGTCTTCCGAGACCTCCGTTTCCGAGCGCCGGATCCCTCTCCTGATCCTCGACAATGTCTATGTTGATCCCCAGTTCATCAAGTGCTTCGGCAACCTCTTTGTATTCCTTCAGGTTGATCATCGCATTGCCGAGCGCTCTTCCCATCAGGAACTCCATCGACAGATAATAAACCGTCTTGGGATCCTGCTTTTCGTACGCCTTCTGGGTCTCAAGCCAGTTATCGATTATCGTATCCTTTACGGTATAGGCTACAGCCTGGTATACCTGCTGCTCGTTCGCTTCTTCAAGAGTCTTCCTGAAAAGCGCCTTAACGTTCTCCTTTACCTGTTTCTTGAATGTCTCCTTGTTGAATCCGGTCTTGCGTGCTGCCATTTAGAACCTCCTGTTTGACAAATCTATTGTTTCTTAACGCCGAGTGTAACGTTCTCCCCATTGATGTTCCAGTCTTTAACATAACCGTCACAACTTCCCGTGATAATGTCATCGGCAAGAACTTCTTTTGAGATAACGTCCCTGTTTGCCGTCAGTACCTGTGCTATCTTTTCATTATCCTTTGCGTAAACGTTTATCCTGTCCATAACCTCGAAGCCTGCTTCTTTACGCATCGTCTGGACTTTTGAAACAATCTCACGGACGAATCCTTCCTCAATAAGTTCGTCCGTAAGTTTTGTATCGAGAACGACCGTGACAGTACCTTCATTAAGTGATTCAAATCCTTCCTGCTGAGTCATCTCTATAAGAAGATCGTCTTTTGTAAGCTCTATAGTATTGCCGTCAACGTCAAATTTAAGAGCTCCCGACCCTTCAAGTTCATCCATTGCGGCATTTCCGTCGATACCGGCAAGATACTTCTGAATTCCGCCGAGGAACTTTCCGTACTTCGGACCGACGGTCTTAAGCTGCGGTTTCATGTTATATGTCGTAAACGCCCTGACGTCATCGGTGAATTCGACATCCTTAACATTAAGCTCGTCTTCAATGATCTCTTTGTAAAAATCACCCAGCTCAAACTCGGCTTTTACGAACATCTTCGCGATCGGCTGTCTGTTCTTGATGTTGGCGGCATTCCTGCACGCTCTTCCCATAACAACGGTCTTAAGCACATGATCCATATTTGCCTCAAGATCCGCATCGATCCACTCGGGCTTCGCCTTCGGAAAATCACACAGATGAATACTTTCCGGAGCATCCTTGTCTATGCAGCGCACGAGGTTCTGATAGATCTGTTCCGTCATGAACGGGATCATCGGCGCTGCAGCCTTTGATACTTCGACAAGGGCTGTATAAAGTGTCATATATGCATTGATCTTATCCTGTTCCATTCCCTTCGCCCAGAAACGCTCACGACATCTCCTGACGTACCAGTTGGAAAGGTCTTCGACAAAATCCTGAAGTGCCCTTGCTGCCTCCGGGATCTGATATTTATCAAGGTTTTTGTCAACGGCATCTATAGTCGACTGGAGTTTACTGAGAATCCATCTGTCCATTACCGGAAGCGAATCGTAGGAAAGCTCGTACTTAGTCGCATCAAAATCGTCTATGTTCGCATAGAGCACGAAGAACGCATATGTGTTCCAGAGAGTTCCCATGAACTTTCTCTGGCCTTCCATAACAGCCTTGTCATGGAATCTGTTCGGAAGCCACGGTGCGGAATTGATATAGAAATACCAACGGATCGCATCGGCTCCCATGGATGCAAGCGCATCAAAAGGATCAACCGCATTGCCCTTCGACTTGCTCATCTTCTCGCCGTTCTCGTCAAGGACGAGTCCGAGAACTATGACATTCTCGTATGCAGCCTTGTTAAAAAGAAGCGTCGACTCGGCAAGGAGCGAATAGAACCATCCTCTTGTCTGGTCCACAGCCTCCGATATGAACTGAGCCGGGAATCTTGACTCAAACAGTTCCTTGTTCTCAAACGGATAATGATACTGCGCAAACGGCATGGCTCCCGAGTCAAACCAACAGTCAATGACTTCGGGAACGCGGTGCATTTCTTTTCCGCACTTGGGACATTTTATCGTGAATTCGTCTATATAGGGTCTGTGAAGTTCCACGGTGAGCGCATCTTCACGCCCGGACATCTCTTTCAGTTCCTGTCTCGAACCTATCGAGTGACGGTGTCCGCATTCACATTCCCAGACGTTGAGCGGTGTTCCCCAATAACGGTTACGCGATACGGCCCAGTCCTGAATGTTCTCAAGCCAGTTTCCGAAACGTCCCGTTCCTATCGATTCGGGAATCCAGTTGATCGTGTTGTTGTTTCTGATAAGGTCATCCCTGACCTTTGTCATCTCTATATACCACGACTCGCGGGCATAATAGATAAGCGGTGTCGAACATCTCCAGCAATGAGGGTAATCATGCTCAACCTTCGGCGCTGAGAAAAGAATACCTCTCTTATCGAGTTCCTTTAACACTTCCGGATCGGCGCTGACGGCTCCCGCATCTATCTCAGCCTGTGTTGGCTTTGCGCGCATTCCTCCGAACGGAGTCTCATCCTTCATGACACCTTTTTCATCCACCATCTGGACAAAGGGTGCATCATATTTACGACCGACTCTGGCATCGTCTTCACCGAATGCCGGTGCGATGTGAACGATACCGGTACCGTCTGCCATCGTTACATAGTCGTCACAGTATACGAAGAACGCTTTCTTGTTCTGTGCATCGGCACACTTCTTCGCGCATTCATATAACGGTTCGTATTCTTTATACTCAAGGTCTTTACCCTTGTATGTTTCAAGTACTTCGTACGCAGGTGTACCTTCCGCTCTTTCGATACCGCCGAGTACGGTGTCCGCAAGAGCCTCTGCAAGAATATATGTATATCCGTCTGCGGCTTTTACCCTTACGTATGTATCTTCGGGATTGACACAGAGCGCGATGTTACTTGCAAGCGTCCATGGTGTTGTTGTCCATGCAAGGAAGTATGCGTCCTCATCTTTGATCTTAAATCTGACGATAGCGGTACGTTCTTTTAATGTCTTGTACCCCTGCGCAACTTCATGCGATGAGAGAGGAGTTCCGCATCTCGGGCAGTACGGAACAATCTTGAATCCCTTATAGAGAAGGCCTTTATCCCAGATCGTCTTAAGAGCCCACCATTCGGACTCTATGAAATCATCATGATATGTAACGTACGGATCGTCCATGTCGGCCCAGAAACCCACGGTTCCCGAAAAATCCTCCCACATGCCTTTGTATTTCCATACGCTTTCCTTACACTTGTCGATAAAAGGAGCAAGTCCGTATTCTTCGATCTGTTCCTTGCCGTCAAGTCCGAGGAGCTTTTCCACTTCAAGCTCAACCGGGAGTCCGTGCGTATCCCATCCGGCTTTACGCGGAACATAGTACCCCTTCATGGTGCGGTACCTCGGGATCATATCCTTGATGACACGGGTCAGTACATGTCCGATATGCGGCTTACCGTTAGCCGTCGGCGGTCCGTCATAGAACATATAAGTCTCGGCACCTTCCCGGTTCTTAAGACTCTTTTCGAATATATTATTCTCAGACCAGAACTTCTCGATCTCCTTTTCCCTGTCGACAAATCCGAGATCCGTTGAAACCTTCTTATACATTTTGATCCTTTTCTCCTGTTGTTTCCGTATTGTTAACTTCCGTTGATTCTTCCTTTATTTTGTCAGCCTCGGCTGCTCCTTTTGCGGTAAGAGGCGGGAACAGCCTGTCCTTGTAATCATCAAGACCGAGCATAAAAGCTATCCCGAGCACTCCGCACGATATTATCCCGCTTATAGCCATGAACAGTACATACTGCCAAAACGGCCTGTCATCGAATCTGTAAATATACGTGAACATGAGCGGAACCGCGATCATATTTATCACGATCGGAGGAATGGGTGCAAGAAACCTTTTCTTCCTGACGGCATATGTCCCGATGGCTCCGGCGAGAGTTGCCAGACTTCCGAATATGATATCGAGATTATGGCATCCTATCATTTTATTTGTCGCAAGACATCCGAGAAACAATCCCGGAATCGCGGCCGGTGTAAAAACGGGGAGTACCGTCAGTGTATCTGCCAGTCTTAGCTGAATGATCCCTTTTGTTATACCGCTGTCTATCCTGCCGCCGAAGAATTCATTCTCAAGCAGCGTGATGATCGTATACATCACGGCGATCGTGATCATCTGAATTATAAATACTTTTTTGCCTCTGTACATTTCCGATATCTCACTGTTTGTATCTGCTGCTGTAGGCAACCCTGTCACTGACCTGAAGACCTGCGAATTTGCCGACGACGTGCGTGGTGTTTGACATCTTGCCTCCGGATACAACAGGCTCGTATGTTATCCCTTTTAGCACATCCTCCGAAGAGAGGATTGATATCGTGATCACTCCGCCGTTCGTTACGGCTGAAATAAAGATAGGCGCATCATAAGGGTTGATGAATTTGTAATCAAGGCTCGTTCCGGATATGGTCGCATCAAGTCCCGATGCGATATAACTCGATCTGTGGCTGTGATTATGACGCTCTATCGGTACTATTCCGGCACGGAGCACTGCAAGGTTGAGGGTCGAACTAACCTGACATATACCGCCTCCGACACCTTTGACATATGTATCGCCGGAGATGACGTTTCCGAGTCCGTAGCCGTTTGATGTAAGCCTCGGTCCGAATGCCGTGGTACATGAGAACAGCTGTCCAGGCATTATGACCATTCCGTTGATCTTACTGGCCGCATTTCTGACATTCTGTGCTCTGTCTTCGTTTGCCCTAAACTTCGTTGATGCCTCGGACAGTTTATATCCTGCCGCTGTAAGGGGGGAACCCGCTGATGCCGTCTGATCCGCCGATGAAGCTGTCGATGCCGGTGTACTTGCCGCGGCTCTAGAAGCGGCGATCGCATCTTTTGTATATTTGGTCAGGTCTATGTTTATACCTGTCTGACCTGCCATGATCGCGTTCTTGACGGCTGCGGTTGCTGCAGCTTTGTCTATCTGAACGTCACCGTTTGTTACAAAAGTCAGACTGTCAATAAGGCCGCCTATATCCTTTAATCCGTCCGTATCGACACCGTCTTTGATCTTTTCGATCTCTGTTCCGTATATCTGCTTCGTATAGGTCTTATCCTGGTACGTCATGACGATACTCGTCACCGAGTCCGCAAAGACACTCTCCGGTAAGAGAATGACGGTCGCGAGAAGTGCCGCAAAGACCGATATCATCTTTCTGGTCATTTTTTTCATAATATTACTCCTTAAACCACTGCACATACGGAGTTAGTGTACCACACATACGGGTTTTGAGCAAGGAAGTAAATTCTTTGCCAGACACTGTTTTTTGGTGTAGAATAAAGAAGATTTGAATGATAAGGGGGCTTATTATGTCAGACAGATTATTCATCATAATTCCGGCTTACAACGAAGAGGAGAATATCAGACAGGTAGTTTCGGACTGGTACCCGGTCGTTGAGAAATACGGCGATGATTCACGTCTCGTCGTTATAGATGACGGAAGCCGTGACAAAACATACTCTATATTGCAGGAAATGAGCAAGACAAAACCGCGTCTTATTGCTCTGACAAAGGCCAATGCGGGACACGGAGCTACTCTCCTGTTCGGTTACAAATATGCCCTTGAGAACGGAGCCGACTATGTGTTCCAGACCGATTCCGACGGTCAGACGCTTCCTTCCGAATTCGAGCCGTTCTGGATCGCAAGGAACAAATATGATGTATCGATAGGATACAGGAATAAGAGAAGAGACGGACTGTCAAGAGTGTTTGTAACAAAGATCTTAAGACTTGTCGTATATCTGTGTTTCAGAGTATACGTTCTTGATGCCAACACTCCTTACAGATTGATGAGCGCCGAAACACTCCGGGAGAACCTTAAGTTCATACCCGATGATTTTTTCCTTACGAACGTTGCTCTTTCTGCAATTTACAAGAAGCGCCGCCAGAAGGTCCATTTTATACCGATCTCTTTCAGGCCCCGTCAGGGTGGGAGCAATTCCATCAACCTTATAAAGATATTCAAGGTCGGACTGTCTTCGATCAGAAGTTTTATCGAGATCAATGAAAGATTAAGGAGTGTTTAGTAAGGAATCCTCCCGTTTTCAAAAGGTCCCTCCTTACTACATAAGGTTCTCGGGATTCAGACATTCAAGTTCGGGAATCACGAATATCCCGTCTTTCCTTATAAGAACATCATCAAACCATATTTCTCCGCCGCCGTACTCTTCGGTCTGTATCAGCACAAGATCCCAGTGTACGGCTGATTTATTGCCGTTCGGAGCGTCATCATAGCTCATTCCGGGAGTAAAGTGTATGCTTCCGCATATCTTTTCATCGAACAGTATCTCCTTCATCGGTTTTCTGATATACGGATTGACACCGATGGCAAACTCTCCGACAAATCTTGCCCCTTCATCGGTATCAAACACCCTGTTCGCACGCTCACTGTCGTTTGCGGTCGCTTTTATTATCTTTCCGTTTGAGAATTCCAATGAAACATTTTCATAAGTGAATCCTTCGTATCTCGACGGTGTGTTGTATGTTATGACACCGTTTACCGAATCCTTTACGGGAGCCGTGTACACTTCACCGTCGGGAATGTTCATATGACCGTCGCAGGCTATGGCAGGTATACCCTTTATGGAAAAACTGATATCGGTATCCCTGGCTGTGATCCTGACTTTATCGGTTCTTTCCATAAGATCGACCAGATTTTTCATGGCTCTTCCCATCTTCTCATAGTCGAGATTACAGACATCATAATAAAAATCCTCAAAAGCTTCGTAACTCGAATCCATGAGCTGGGCCATTCCGAAAGTGGGGAAACGAAGTACCACCCATCTGGTCTTCGGAACCCTTATCCCGTGATGCACGGGTGAAGAATACAGACGGTTATATAACGTGATCTTCTCAGGCGGAACATCTGCCAGTTCCGAAGCGTTGTCCGCACCCCTTACTCCGATGAAGCAGTCCATCTCCTTCATCTGGAGACTGTCGGTCTCGCACATGAGCTTTAACTGCTCTTCGCTGCATCCGAGCAGGATCTCCCTGTGGATCCTCTGATCCTCGCAATGAGGAAACGGTATACCGCCCGCCGCATACACCTCTTTAATAAGTGCTCTGGCAAGATCATTGGTGCTCTCACCGATATAGTTGATCCAGACCTTATCCCCCGGTTTTACTCCGACGGAATAATTAACCAGATTATGTGCCAGTTTTTTTAATCTCTCATCCATGACTTTCCCTTTCGTTAATTCGGAATATATGTAATAAACCTGTTCCCGGCCCGCTCAAACATGCTCCGCGAATCGTTCATTCCGTACTTGTACACCCTTTCTTCTTTCGGATCGTACAATATCGTATTCTTCGAGTCGTAACCCATGATGATAACGGCGTTTCCCTCGCCCGTCATCGCCATGACCGGAATGCCCGATGACGGATAGTAAAGAACATCCGCAAGAGAACATCCCGACAGATCGAGTACATCAGCATCAAGATTATCCGACAAAACTTTGACAAGTGATTTTGTCCTTATCTCTTCTTCCGAACTCTTGTACACTCCGCCCGACTTGAGCATGGTGTCTATACTCTTGACGTAACTCGACCCGGAATCATCGCTTCCCGTCTCTTCCGGTGTTTCTTCTTCCGTACCGGCCCCGCCTCCCGATGTGCCGCCTTCGGTCGCATTTCCGACTTCGAGATCGGTCAGCTTAACACTTGTCTTGCGGTTGCCACTCTCCCAGATATAAGTCATACGCCTGTTCGTGACCACTCCGAACATGTCACTGGCTTCACTTACCGCCTCGGATGCCGAAGTGTATATCCCCGCAAGTTTCCCTTTTGCATAAACGTAGTATCGTTTAAGAAGATCATTTCCGGTTAACGCAACATCTCTTCTTCCCTCAAACACGACTTCCTTGGGGTTGGTTATCTTGATCGATGAATTGTCCTGATCGCCCGGCTTATACAATACCGTCTGATAAGTCGTCTCGGTGCTTTCCGTAACTACACTCGACAATTTGTTCTTAAGCGTCGTCTGAGTTTTGTTATTAACGATCTGATCATCATCCGCCGGAACGAACATTCCGGTCTCGGGATCTTTTGACGCTCTTGACAGTATGATCATATTGTCTCTTTTCTCTATTCCGAGAACGAATATATCCTGCTGCCTGTAATCCTTCAGAATATTTCCGTTTGGATCCTGTATCTTCACGCTGTACATCGGGATCACGGTCTTTCCCGTATAATCTGTTGTGATGTCGTTGATTCTCGCACACCCGTATATCAAATCATTGTCCATAAAACCGAGCGGCTGTACTATCTCTCCCGGAGCAGATGAAATTACCGACGGTGTCATAGAGTTAAGTTTGAACAGCTGTATCTCTGTTCGTTCTATGACAGACTCTCCTGTCTGCTGCCATGCGATTATGCTCTCGTCATCCGACGAGAAAAATCCCGTCTCGCTTATGCTTCCCTGCATCGCCTCGGATTCCCTTGTGGCGATATTTATCGTATATACGCTTCCGTCAAGGAATATATACATCCTGTTCCTGTTACTGATGTATGCAAGCTTGTCGACTTCCTTGGCCAGTATCTCGTATGATTTGGTATAGGGAATGAACAGTTCCTCTTCGATAGTGTTCATGGCACAGTCGTAATAGTAAAGAGACACTCCCATCCTTCCCTCGTTGATGCCTCTGTTCATATATCCGTATACTATGAACCAGATGTTTCCGACACCGTCAATCATCATCGGTTTGATCGAGTGAGCGTTGTATCTTGTCCTGGCATCATTGTTGTCCTTGTTTGAAAACGCAAACAGCCTGGCCATCGTCTTGGAGGAAGTGTTGTAAGAATAGAGTGCATTCTGTTGCACAAACGCATATATGGATGCATTGTCGTTTTCTATCCCGACAGGTTTTTTATTTATGATACCGTGCAGTATCTTGCCGTTAACGACAACGTTCTTCTCTTCGTCAAATACCTGATCCGTGATCCTCTCGTATTCCATCAGATACATTCTCTTACCGCGCTGCAGTCTGAAGAATTCGGACACATTATGGACCTCAGACATTATCTCCACCTGATATGTCAGCATGATCGACGCCGTTGTCTCATCGATCTCGAATATCTGCATGTCTTTGGGTGTGATCGTTTTCGGATTCAAATCCCCCCATGTCAGCTGATTGAAATTTGAGTGTATGTTGACGTACGCATAGCTGCTGTTATCCCCGTCGGCATTGGATTCCATGTATTTCTTGATCTCATCCGCATCTTTTTTGTTCATTGTCTTATCGGAAAAATCACGAACAAAAGACATCTTTTCAGACAGGTACAGCTCGGCCCTGTTTATTACCCTTGCATAATACCTGATCACGCTGCCGCCCGAAGTCGTAAGCTTTATGATCAGCATGTACTCCGTGTCGTCATCGATAAGATCTTTAAGTGTTGCGGTCGCGTATATGGAGTTATCATCTCTTGTATAGTCCGAGATCTCGGTCTCCTCTATGAGTCTTGACATATCAACGGGTCTGACCTCATATGAGACTTTTGCGATAACGGCATCATAAAGATCCGCCCTGAAAGAGACGGATCTGTTCGCCATAAGCGGAGTAATTGCCCCACGCATATAATTCCCCTCCATTTCGGTTACGTAACCATGGAGAGGATTTATGTATTCGTCATTGACGTTCATATATACGATCGGAAGTGTTGCCCCTCCCATCTCGGCAGTCATATCGGTATTTCCCCTGTTAAGGAGTATATTCGATACGAACAACGAGATAAGGAACAGAACAAAGGTAACACTGAGCTTGATCGCTCTTCTTTTGAGTTTGCTACGATCCATACAGATCTATGATCATTTTCCTGCCGTTTCTATTCTTACGGCACTTCGTTTCAGTGCCAGTATGGCACGGGCTATATCGGTCCCGCTTTCCTTCTCCGAAAGTCTTCTCTCGGCGCGTACTTTGGCATCCTGGGCCCTTCCGACATCGATCTCATCAGGCCATTCGCACACCTCCGCAAGGATTGTCATCGAATCCTGAAGGATTTCGAAAAATCCTCCGTGGATGGCACAAACCTTCGGATCCTGATCCGGAAGATGCAGATAGCATACCCCCGGGGCAAGTACACTTGTTAACGGGATATGGTTCGGAAGGACACCTATCTGACCTTCCGTTGTATTTATCTCAACCATCGTCACTTCGCCCTCAAAGAATACTCTGTCGGGGCTGGTGATCTTGAGATGAAACGTATCAGCCATACAAACTCCTTATTTACGACTATTCTCGTATTTCTCGATAACGTCTTCTATTGCACCGGCGCTTAAGAAGAAACTCTCGGGAATATCGTCATGCTTACCGGAAAGTATCTCGTCGAATCCTCTGATGGTATCCGAAACGGAAACATATCTTCCGGGAAGTCCGGTGAACTGTCCGGCAACGAAGAACGGCTGCGACAGGAAACGCTGAACCTTTCTTGCACGGGATACGGTTACCTTATCGTCTTCGGACAATTCGTCCATACCGAGGATTGCGATGATATCCTGAAGTTCTTTATATCTCTGGAGTATCTCCTGGACTCCTCTGGCAACTCTGTAGTGATCCTCACCTACGATTCTGGGATCGAGGATACGCGATGTCGACTCAAGAGGATCCACTGCGGGATATATACCAAGCTCAACTATGGAACGGGAAAGAACCGTCGTGGCATCAAGGTGGGCAAACGTCGTGGCAGGTGCCGGGTCCGTAAGGTCATCGGCGGGAACGTATACTGCCTGTACCGATGTTATCGATCCGTTCTTGGTGGATGTGATACGCTCCTGAAGAGCACCCATCTCGGTCTGAAGTGTGGGCTGGTATCCGACTGCGGAAGGCATACGTCCGAGAAGTGCCGAAACTTCCGAACCTGCCTGTGTGAATCTGAAAATATTATCTATGAACAGAAGTACATCTTTACCGCCTTCGTCACGGAAATACTCTGCCATTGTCAGTCCCGCAAGTCCGACTCTCATTCTTGCTCCGGGCGGCTCGTTCATCTGACCGAATACCATGGTCGTCTTATCGATAACTCCCGAATCCGTCATTTCATGATAAAGGTCATTACCTTCACGGGTACGCTCTCCGACACCGGTAAATACGGAATATCCGCCGTGCTCGGTAGCGATGTTTCTGATCAGCTCCTGTATAAGGACGGTCTTGCCGACACCGGCACCGCCAAACAGACCGATCTTTCCGCCTTTCTGATAAGGACACAGAAGATCTACGACCTTGATACCCGTCTCAAGCATCTCCGCCGACGTTGACTGTTCTTCGAATGCGGGAGCCTTGCGGTGTATAGGGAATCTCTTTTCAACCTCGGGAGCGGGTTTGTTGTCAATAGGCTCTCCGAGTACATTGAATATTCTTCCGAGTGTATTCTCACCGACCGGAACCGAGATCGGAGCGCCTGTAGCTTCGGCTTTCATGCCTCTTACCAGTCCGTCCGTCGGACCCATAGCGATACATCTTACCGTATCATCGCCAAGATGCTGGGCAACTTCGACTACGAGCGTGCTGTTATCGCTTCGCTCAACCCGGATGGCTTCATTGATCTCGGGCAAAGCCCCTTCCGGAAACTTAACGTCAAGTACCGCACCTATGATCTGGGTGATCTTACCTGTGTTATTGTCTGCCACTGTTTTTCTCCTTTTTCTAATCTTCCTCTTAAATTTTCTTCGCGGGTCGTCTGAGGACGCTCGCCAATATAAATCACCTTCGGTGATAAGGCTCGCGGTGCAGTAAGGAATCCTCCCACTTCGTGGGTCCCTCCTTACAGCCTAGCCTAACGCCTCGGCTCCGCCGATGATCTCGGTGAGCTCCTGCGTGATTGCGCCCTGTCTTGCACGGTTATACTGTAATTCAAGTGAGGATATCATCTTCTCGGCATTATCCGTAGCCGAATCCATAGCCTGCATCCTCGCACCGTTCTCGCTTGCAACCGCTTCAATAAGCGCACCGTAAATGAGGCTGGTCACATACTTCGGGATGATAGCGGATAAAGCTTCGTCCTCGTCAGGCTCATATGTCATAAGAGCTCGCTTTGCGGTCTCTTCCTCAGCATTCGGTCTGATCGACTCTTCACCTTCCCTGCCCGACACAGATTCCGTCGGGGTGCTGTCCTCACCGAGAGGCAGAAGCTTCTGTAGCTTCGGAACATGAACAACCGTATTCTTGAAGATCGTATATGCGATATAGATCTCGCCTATCTCACCGTTTGAATACTTCTCGAGAACATCGTTCGCAAGTTCCATTGCGTCGGCATAGATCGGTTCCTCGATCATTCCCGCATTCTCGTACACGACCTCAAAACCTTTTCTCCTGACACCGTCACGTCCCTTTTTGCCTATCGCATATATCTTGGTCTTATCCACATCCCATCCGCTCTGGGTAACGAGCTTCGTGATGTTGCTGTTATATCCGCCGGCAAGTCCTCTGTTGGAAGTGATCAGAATGACCGCTTTTTTGTCCGATCCGTTCGGATTCATGAATTTATGATCGATATAACCGGACTTGTTCGTTATGGAAACGATCGTGTCATACATGAGCATCGTGTAGTTCTTGCTCTGTTCCGCACGGGACTTGGCCCTCTGAAGCTTAACCGTGGATACGAGCTTCATGGCCTTGGTTATCTGCTGGGTGGATTGTATGCTTGTCTTACGTCTTTTGATGTCACGCATCGACGCCATGATCTACATCCTCCGTCCTTACTTGTTATTGCCGAGAAAACCGTCCTTGAAATCGGCGATCGCTTTTTTGAGCTTCTCTTCCATCTCTTCGGAAAGTTCCTTCGTGGAAGCGATCGACTCCGGAATCTCCGGATAACTCGTCTTTATATACTCAAAGAACGACTCTTCGAATTCACCGATTCTGTCAACGGGAACATCAAGAAGAAGCTTTCTCGTGACCACATAGATGATAAGTACCTGGAACTCAACAGGCATGGGTTTGTACTGACCCTGCTTGAGCACTTCCTTGATTCTTTCACCCTGTGCAAGCTTCTCTCTCGTATCGGCATCGAGTTCCGATCCGAACTGTGCAAATGCGGCAAGTTCCCTGTACTGTGCAAGTTCCGTACGAATGGGTGCTGCGATCTTCTTCATGGCCTTGATCTGTGCAGCACCGCCGACACGCGATACCGAAAGACCCGCGTTAACGGCCGGTCTGAAACCGGAATTGAACATTTCCGTCTCAAGATAGATCTGTCCGTCCGTGATGGAAATAACGTTTGTGGGAATGTATGCGGATACATCGCCTGCCTGTGTCTCGATAACGGGAAGGGCAGTCAGTGATCCTCCGCCGTATTCTTCACTCATTCTCGCAGCACGCTCGAGAAGTCTTGAATGAAGATAGAATACGTCACCGGGATATGCCTCACGTCCGGGCGGACGACGAAGCAGAAGTGAAAGTGTTCTGTAAGCGGTCGCATGCTTGGAAAGATCATCGTATATTACGAGTACGTCCTCTCCGTTCTCCATCCACTCTTCACCGATGGCACATCCGCTGTAAGGTGCTATGTACTGAAGAGGTGCCATTTCACTTGCGGTTGAAGCAACAACTGTCGTGTATGCCATTGCGCCGTATTCTTCAAGCGTCTTGACTATCGATGCAACGGTCGATGCTTTCTGTCCGATCGCAACATAGATACACTTAACGTTCTGTCCCTTCTGGTTGATTATAGTATCGATGGCGATCGCGGTCTTACCCGTCTGTCTGTCACCGATAATAAGTTCTCTTTGTCCTCTTCCGATCGGGATCATGGAATCGATCGCCTTGATACCCGTCTGCAAAGGTGTATCGACTGATTTTCGCGTGATAACGCCGCTTGCTACACGTTCGATCTTGCGGTATTTGTCGGTCTGGATGGGACCCTTTCCGTCGATCGGCTGTCCGAGAGCGTTAACGACTCGCCCGAGAAGCGCATCACCTGCAGGTACCTCAACGACACGTCCGGTCGTCTTGACCGTATCGCCTTCATTGATGGATCCCGCTCCCAAAAGTACCGCACCGACGTTGTCTTCCTCCAGGTTCATGACCATACCGTACACTTCATTGGGGAATTCAAGAAGTTCTCCCTGCATTGCCTTTTCAAGACCGTGCACACGTGCGATACCGTCCGCCACCTGGATAACCGTTCCCACTTCGGAAACTTCCAACTGGTCCGCGTATCTTTTGATCTGATCCTTGATTACCGAACTGATCTCTTCTGGTCTTAAATTCATGGATCTATCTTACCTTTCTTATATAGTGCTAAGCTGAATACGACGAAGATTCTTCGCCAGTTCGTTCAGCTTTGTGGAAATACTGCTGTCAACGATCCTGTCACCTATACGAATCTTCATTCCGCCGATAAGTTTCTCATCGACCGAATAATTCATTTCCATCTTTACATAGTCGGTAGTGTCAAGCAGTTTCTTCTCAATGAGCGATTTCTGCGCATCGGAAAGTGCGGCCGGCGTTGTAACATATGCCACGCCGATCTTCTTGTATTCCTTGACACTCGCGATGAAGCTTGCAAGTATACCGTCAATCTCCTCATAGCGATTGTTGATCACTATCTGATTGAGCAGTCCGCAAAGCTCCCCGGATACCCTGTTCGTAAAGATGTTCCTGATCGTATCGATCTTCTCGTTCTTATCGACACTCGGATGAGTCATCACCCTGGCAAGATCCGGATTGGCATCAAGTATGCCGACGAGGTCGCATACTTCCGAATACATCTCATCGATCTTACCTTCTTCTTCGGCAAGCTGAAACAGTGCATCCGCATAGGTTTTCGTAACTAGCTTTGCCATGTTTTCTCACCCACTTCTTTCAGGGTCTCTTCGATCAGGGAATCCTGAATGTTTGTATCAATACCCGCCGCAACAACTTTACCGGCCATAAGAGACGCAACATCGATGATCTGCGTCTTGATCTCATCGGCGGCTTTCTGTTTCTCAAGTTCCGCCTCGTTATGAGCCTGCCTGATAATGGTCGCTGCTTCGTCCTTGGCACGGGATATGATCTGCTCTTCGTTTTTGACTGCCTTGCTGCGTGCCTCGGAAAGAACCGCATCGGCATCTTTCTGAGCACCGGCCATCTTTGCTTCATACTCACTCTTTAACGAGAGTGCTTCATCCCTGTCCTGTTTTGCGGTATCAAGATCCGTTTGGATCCTCTCCTGACGCTTGCGCAAAAGCTCACGCGTAGGTTTGAACAGCATGTAGGACAGAAAAAGGAATAAAACAAAAACGGCAACTGCTGTTATGACCGCATCGTGGAGCAGCTGAAAATCAAGGTCAAACAGTCGTTCCATCGTTTTGCCTCCTTTCGATCATCATTTCGCAATAATCACGTAAAAGGCTTAACGAATAATAACAGCATTGCGATCAGAAGGCCGTACAGACCGGTTGTCTCCGCAACTGCCTGGCCCAGAAGCATCGTTGATGTAACGTCCGATTTTGCACCGGGATTACGACCAACCGCTGCAGCAGCATGACCTGCCGCGATACCCTGTCCTACACCGGGACCGATACCTGCTATAACAGCAAGTCCCGCACCGATTGCAGAGCATCCGAAAATGAATTCCTGACCTGAAATGTTCATAGATAATCCTCCTATGTATTATATTGTTTTTAATGAATTAACTTAAAACTTAAGGAGTGTCGCCCATCCTGAATTCTCCTGCGGAGAATGGGGCTCCACGTGCAGTAAGGAATCCTCCCAATTTGCTGCGCAAACCGGGTCCCTCCTTTCAGCTTTCACCTATGGCGTCAGCAACATATGTCATTGTGAGCATACAGAATACGTACGTCTGTATCGCGCCCGAAAACAGATCGAAATACAGATGTAAAAATCCCGGCCAGCCCCATGCTATCTTGTTCAGAAGTCCGTATACGAGAGCCATCATAACGGTACCCGACAGGATGTTTGCAAACAGACGGAGCGAAATGGATACGGGAACGGCTACATCACCGATGATATTGATAGGTGCCCATATCGGCCACGGATCACACAGTCCCTTTAAGAATCCTCCGACTCCCTGATGTTTGATCTTGTTAAAGAAGATCATGCCGAATGTGATCAGTCCCAGAGGGAACGTTACGCCGTAATCCGCTGTCGGCGGACGCAGTCCCAAAAGGCCTGAGATATTGCTGATAAGTATGAACGAAAACAGTGTTGAGATATATCCGAGAAAAGGTCTTGCACTCTTGCCCATACATCCCGTTATCATGTTGTCGAGCATTTCGACCATGAGTTCAACTATGTTCTGGAATGTTCCGGGCTTTGCATACGGATCGGCATTTACTATCACATGATGTGCGCAAAGAGCAAATACTACAAACAACAGAAAGACTATCAGAAGACTCACGTGAGTCGTTGTTATCCAGACTGTCTGTCCGAATATCTGATAAGAGAATATGCCTTTGATCATAAAATTGACATCGGCTGCGAGTATTACGCTGTTCAAATTATCTCTCCTCCCGTTTCAGGATTTTATGTATAGTCGGCTGCAGATAAGCACCCGCTTTTATCGTTATCACTGAGATTACCAGAAATATCGGATCGGCGATCCTGAAGTACAGACTCGTGCCGACAACAACGCAGACTATCAGATATCTTACAGCCATCTGCTTGCGTACCTGTACTACCGCACTTTTTTCGTCAAGGTTCATTGCATCATCCATCGTCACCGCCATATGGATCACGTATACGGCTGCCGTAACGGTCCCGATAAGTACTGCATAAAGAGCCTGCTGTCTGTTTGGAACAAACATCGCAACTACGGCAAGGATGATGTTTACCGCCACTATCCCCAGAAGCATTTCATGCAGGGTACGGTCTTCTTTGAGAATGATCTTAATCCTGTTCATTCATGTTTTCCCTGTATACCCTGTCCATCGTCTCGGTAAAATCCTCTTCGGTATTACCCGACACCAGATGCTCCGCATCGCTTCCGAGATGTGACGTTTTCTTATTCATGTTTCTCGCAAACACGAAGATATTTCTGAAGCCGGCCATGGCCCCGAGAAAAAACATGATAATTACAATGAATGATGTAGAAAAAAGCCTGTCAAGAAATATCCCTGCGAAAGTACAAAGCAGTATCGGAACGATCATATTGATCCCGAACTGAAGAATAAGTGAAAAACTATGAAACACTTCTTTCTGATATTTCAATTAATTATACCCGTCAAATCCCCAAAAGTCTATATAATTGCCAATATATCAGTAAAAAACATGATCTCCGATGATGGTTCCATTGATCTCGGGGATCACGGTTCTGAAGTACAGACAGTTGCCTACGGGGGTCGCGCCTCTCATGGCCTCGTCCGCCGCCTGGTAGCATGCCGACGGTGCCCCGAGCGCAAGTCTCGTTGCCAGTCGTCCGCTTCCCGCGGGTGTGAACTGCCTCGGCTGATATATGACTCCCGATAACGTATTGGGATAAGCCGCAGACCTGACTCGGTTAATGACTACCGCTCCGACCGCGACCTGTCCCGTGTAAGGCTGGTTTCCCGCTTCGCAGTATATCAGGCAGGCAAGAAGATCCCTGTCGCCTTCCTGAAACTGGATTTCGGAGATATCTCGCCATGCCATCTTGGCGGCCTTGGCGATCATAGCCTGCTCTTCGGCAAGCTGCTTTTTGAGTGCCGCAAGATTTTCTTCCTGTGCTTTAAGCTCGGCCTCATAAGCAGCCGTCTCAAGTTCGGCCGCGGATATCTGTCCGTCAGTCTGCGCGATCGATCCGTTCGTGGAAGTAACGAGGTTATTTACCTTCATCTCTTCCGTCTGCGCCTGTTTCTTGAGACTCTGAAGCTGCTCCTCTTCGCTTCGAAGATTGCTCTCCCTTGTCTCTATGTCCCTGCGGATCTGGATGAGGTTGTCATACATCTTCTTATCGTAGTCTTCGATACGGTCAATGTAATCTGCCTTGTTCAAGAAATCCGCATAACTCCTTGACGAAAAAAAGGTTGAGATCAGCGACTTGTCACCGCGTTCATACATGAACTTGATCCTTTTCTTCATCAGATCATACTGGATCTTCTCCTCGCCGAGCGCCACCTCAAGATCACCCTGTGCAACAGCGATCTCGTCCTGTTTGTCCGCTATCTTCTGTTCTATCTCGCTTATGTTCGCGGTTATCGCGGTAAGGTTATCGTTGAGTTCGCTTAAGTATGTTTCAAGCTCCTGCTTCTGATCTTTGAGGCCCTCTTTCTTCTGTTCGGTGGCCTCTTTCATTTCTTCGGTGGCCTTCTTGAGTTCCTCGGCATCCTTTATCTTCTGGGAAGTCGTTTCGACGGAGGCCGCAACCTTAACCTGTGAATCCGCAAAAACACAGGTTACGACGCAAAGCGCACACGTTACATACGCTATTAAGTTTTGTCTTAATCTGCGTTTATACTGCATGAACTAAACCGTGATGATCAGCTCCCTGTTTGTCGGTTCGTATTTTCTGTAAGTAACGCCTGCGGCATCCAGCATTTTCTTGGACGCGATAACGGGATCGGTCCCCGCATACTTGTCGCAGTCGTAGATCACCGTCTTTATACCGCTCTGTATTATCGCCTTGGTGCACTCGTTGCACGGAAACAGCGAGACATATAGCTTCGCTCCTTCAAGACTTCCTCCACGGTAATTAAGTATCGCGTTCAGTTCGCTGTGAACCGTATATACATATTTGGTTTCAAGCGTTTCGCCTTCCCTTGCCCAGGGAAAATCATCATCCGAACAACCTCTCGGAAAACCGTTGTAACCCATGGAAAGAATCTTGTTATCCTGGCTCACGATACAGGCACCGACCTGCGTGTTTGGATCCTTCGATCTCATCCCCGCAAGCTTGGCAACAGCCATGAAATATTCATCCCACGAAATATAATCCTGTCTCTTATCACTCATTATTTTGTACCGAATATCCTGTCTCCCGCATCCCCGAGTCCCGGAACGATATATCCGTGATCGTTGAGCTTCTCGTCAAGAGCTCCTATATAAACATCAACATCGGGATGTGCTTCATGCATTTCCTTGACTCCCTCGGGAGCTCCTATTATGCACATGAAGTGTATGTTCTTGCATCCTTTCTCCTTGAGCATCGTGATAGCGGCGCATGATGAGCCGCCCGTTGCAAGCATCGGATCCACAACGAACACTTCCCTGTTCGCACAGTCTTCGGGAAGCTTGCAGTAATATTCAACCGGCTTGAGCGTTTCCGGATCACGGTACAGTCCGATATGTCCTACCTTTGCTACCGGAATGAGCGAAAGCATTCCGTCGACCATCCCCAATCCCGCACGAAGGATTGGAACGATCGCCATCTTCTTACCCTTCAGTTCCTTTGCGACCGTCGGGCAGATCGGCGTCTCTATGTTCACATCGGCCAGCTCAAGGTTTCTCGTTGCCTCATAACATATTAGCATTGCGATCTCTCCGATCGTCTGGCGAAAATCCTTTGTTCCTGTTTCTTTTCTGCGGATATATCCGATCTTATGCTGAATGAGCGGATGATCCATCACGTAAATGTTGTCGATTCCCGGATACTGTTTCATTGTAAGCCCTCCAAATTGATTATTCTTCTATCTGTGATATCCTTCTGACATGTTTCTCTTCGTTTGAGAATTCCGTTTCCATGAACATGTCCACTATATCCATTGTAAGGTTGGGACCTATGATCCCTGCTCCCATCGAGAGCATATTTGCATCGTTATGCATCCTCGTGAGCTTTGCGCTCGTAACATCGGAACAGAGCGCACATCTGATGCCTTTTACTTTATTTGCCACGATGGATATACCGATACCCGTCGTACACATCACTATTCCTCTGTCGAATTCTTTGGAAACGACAGCCTCTGCTACGCTTCTTCCTATTGCCGGATAATCACAACTGTCCGGGGTGAATGTTCCGAAATCCTTTACCTCATGTCCTTTGGATCTTAAGTGTTCGATCACTTCCGCTTTCCTTTCAAATGCTCCGTGATCGGCGCCGATAGCTACTTTCATTTTTCTGTTCTCCTGTTTACACCTTTATTATGCTGTGACCGGCAGCTTTTATAAGTCTGTTCATTATCGCAAGACCAAGTTGCGGCGTATTGAATTCCTCCGAGTATATCTCGTCGATTCTTTCCTCGTCGCATCGCCTGAGTATGTCAAACAGTCTTGCCGCGATCTCCGTTTCGTTCGTTCTGCTTCCCGCATCCGCCACAAGATCGGCCGAACCGTAATATGATACGTCGGATGAAGATGCGATCACCCCGATTCGTACCCCTTCTTTTCTGGACGCTATCCTGGCCCTGATATATTCCGTGACTTTATCGCTCTCTCCGGAAACTATTGAAAGCCTGCCTTTCGGCGCATAATGGCGGTACTTCATTCCCGGGGCCTTCGGCAGAATGTTCTCATCCGTATTTCCGAATACAGCCGGATCTTTTTCTATATCTCCGAGGACATCTCGAAGCATCTCTTCGTTCACGTATCCGGGTCGAAGCATCATCGGAACATCGGATGTCATATCAATGATCGTTGATTCCAAACCGATATCGCACGGTCCGGAATCTATGATCATATCTATCCTGCCCTCCATGTCTTCTGCGACATGCTTTCCCGTTGTCGGTGATGGTCTTCCCGAAAGATTCGCGGACGGTGCCGCGACAAATCCTCCCGCAGCTTTGATAAATGCTTTCGCGACCGGATGAGACGGAAACCTGACAGCAACCGTATCAAGCCCTCCTGTCGTCTCCTTGGGAACAATAGATGCTTTATCGAATATCATCGTAAGCGGGCCCGGCCAGTATCTTTTTGCAAGAGCCAGTGCTTCGGGCGGTACGATTTTAACTATCCTGTAAATATCTTCGAGTTCGGCTATATGGATGATGAGAGGGTTATCAGAAGGTCTTCCCTTTGCCTCGTATATCTTTTTCGATGAAGCTCCGCAGAGTGCATCCGCTCCGAGTCCGTATACCGTTTCTGTGGGAAACGCCACAAGGCCTCCCTGCTTTACAATACTTCCGGCCTTTTCTATGACCGACATATCGATATCGTCGGGATCTGTTTTTGCATATATGGTATTCATCAGGAAAGGCCCCCGCCTTCCTCGATCCTGTTTATCATTTCCTGAATACCGGAAAACTTTCCGGAATTGATGATCGTCAGGAGAGCGTCAAGAGATCTCAGCGCCGGTATCATTTCCTCGATCGTAAGAGTTCCTTCCGTAAGAGCGTCCGCTATCTCTCCCACATCCACAACCTCGACTTTGCCGTCGGGATAAACGAGCACATCGGCAAGAAGATCCGTAAACACGTACGAATTCTCTTTACCGTCGTATTTATAATTGATAATGTCGCAATACCAATAGAGGAGTGTTCCGTCCTCCCGATAGAACTTGCTGACCTTATATCCCTCTTTCAGGAAATAACATGAACATCCGTGATGGAGTATCTTCTTGGGCTTTATCGTGTTCCATTTGGTCACGATATGTCCTTCGTCCTGATACAGTATCTCATCCTTGTCGAGCAGTATGATCTCTTCGGGAATGATACGTTTGCGATACAAAATCGGCTTGTCCATGCAAATCTCCTTACATCAGCTTTTTGCCATATTGGCAAACTTTGTCAGATCAGACAACCAGACGAGTTCGGTTGTACCGATGGGGCCGTTTCTCTGCTTGGCTATGATGACTTCCGCTATTCCTTTTTTCTCGGTATCGGGATTGTAATAATCGTCTCTGTACAGGAACATTACGACATCAGCATCCTGCTCTATCGCACCGGATTCACGAAGGTCCGAGAGCATCGGCCTGTGGTCGTCTCTCTTCTCCACGGCACGCGATAACTGTGATAGTGCAATGACGGGAATGCTCAGTTCCCTCGCAAGCGATTTGAGTGATCTTGAAATATCCGAAATCTCCTGTTGTCTCGAGTCGGCCCTCTTGGATCCCGACATGAGCTGGAGGTAATCGATTATTATCACTGACAGATCTTTGTTCTCCGCTTTGTATTTCCGGCATTTGGATCTGAGTTCGCCGATACTGATACCGGGTGTATCATCTATTATCAGTTTGGATTCGCCGATGACGCTCGCGCCCTCGATGATACCTTCCCAGTCCTTTGCCGTAACGTTTCCGTTTCTGATCGATTTGGAATCGACATGGGACTCAAGTGAGAGCAGACGGTTAACAAGCTGTTCCTTGGACATCTCGAGAGAGAATATCGCGACTCCCTTTTTATCCTTAAAGCAAATATGCTGCGCAATGTTAAGTGCAAACGCCGTCTTACCCATTGAAGGCCTTGCTGCTATCAGTATCAGATCGGAAGGCTGCAATCCCGCTGTCTTGTAATCAAGATCGGTAAAGCCAGTTGCCACACCGGTAACAACTCCGTCGGTCTTGGCTGCAATTCCTATCTTTTCTATCGCGGACTTGACAACCTGCCTTATCGGGACATAATCCGACGTTGATTTGCTGTTCGTGATCTCAAACACTCTTCTCTCGGCTTCTTCGAGAATGTCATCGGCATCTCCCGAATCGGAATAGCATTTATTCTCGATATCCTGGCTGAGCTTTATCATGCTGCGCAGAAGTGATTTTTTCTTAACGATATCTATGTGCTGCTCGATCACAGCCGATGTGGATGCCCACATGCACAGATTTCTCAGAAACTCTCCGGATGCGATCTCCGCCGGGGCATTCATCTCCATGAGTCTGTTCGATACCGTAGTGGGATCGACTGTTGCGCCTTCGTCAACAACAGACTTTACGGCATCAAAAACGTATGCGCACTCCTTGAGATAAAAATCTTCCGAAGATAGCGCGCCTATCGCTATTATTGCCGCATCCCTGTCGAGCATCATGGCTCCGACAACACCTCTTTCGGATTCCTTGTGATGCGGAGGAAGTTTTTTGAGAGTGGCTTCGTCCATGCTTAGCACTCCTCAACCTTGACTTTGAGTGTGGCGGTAACCTGCGGATGAAGTTTGACGGGAACTTCGAATGTCCCGAATGACTTGATGGCTTCGGGAAGGATGATCTTCTTCTTATCTATGTCCATGTCGAACTGGGTCTTGGCCTCCTGGGCTATTTCCTTGCTCGATACGCTGCCGAACGTCTTGCCGGCTTCTCCTGCCTTAAGTCTGACAACAACCGTTTTCTTGGCGATCTGCTCGGAGAATTCTTTTGCGTTTGCAAGGTTCTCGGCTGCGACCTTTTCATCGTTTGCTTTCTTGAGCTTAAGATCGTTCATGTTCTTCGCGTCAGCGGGTGTGCCGAGCTTCTTCTTGAATATGAAATTCTTTGCGTACCCGTCGGACACTTCAACAACATCACCTTTTTTTCCGACGGACTTAACGTCCTGTAACAGTATGACTTTCATCAGATCTCTCCTTTTTCGAGCATTTCCTTAAGGATCCGTATAAGTGACTTCTTCGCATCTTCAAGAGATACTTCCTTAAGCTGGGCGCCGGCAACGTTCATGTGTCCGCCTCCGCCGAGCTTCTCCATGATGACCTGAACATTGACATCATCTATGGAACGGGCGCTTATATAAACCTCGCCCTGATGCATCGTCAATACAAACGATGCCCTGATACCGTTTATGTTAAGCAGTTCATTTGCAGCCTCCGCGCCGATTATCGTGGGACTGTCCACAACCGTATCGGGCGTTACCGCGATCGCAAATTCTCTGTCATATATTTCAGCGTTGCTTACTATCTCGGCTCTTGCTTTATATGTTCCGACATCATCCCTGAACATCTTACGGACTCTCGTAACGTCCGCACCGTTTCTGCGAAGATATGCAGCTGCCTCAAAAGTCCTGACACCCGTCTTGGTCATGAAATTATTCGTATCGATCATCATTCCCGCATACAGGCAGTCGGCCTCATCCGACATAAGCTTTACGTGATCGCTTATATACTGTAATACCTCTGATACCATTTCCGCCGCGGATGACGCATAAGGTTCGATATATGAAAGAGTGGCATTCTCGATCTTCTCGGCTCCCTGTCTGTGGTGATCGAGGACAACGATCGCGGGACATATATCGAGAAGTTCCTGACATCCGGTAAAGCTCGGCTTATTGACATCAACCACAACAAGCGTGCAGTCCACCGAAGATGCTATCTCTATCGCCTCTTCTTTTGACACGAATATACTGTCCTTGTGCGCACCGTCATGCGAGATCATCTCAAGCATGGGACGTATCGAAGTCGTTACTTCGTCAACGACGATGTTCACTTTCTTATTGAATGTCTTGGCAACACGATAGATACCGATCGATGCTCCGAACGCATCGACATCAAGTATCTTGTGTCCCATGATAACGATATGATCGCTGTTCTCTATGATCTCACGAAGCGCATGCGCTTTAACCCTTGCCTTGACCCTTGTATTCTTGGCGGTAACTTCACGTTTTCCTCCGAAATAACTGATCTCGTCATCGGTCTTGATGATGGCCTGATCTCCGCCTCGTCCGAGAGCCAGATCGATCGCCGTTCTCGCATATTCATAGTTCTGCGGGAGCGATCCGCTTCCGGCACCGAATCCGATGGACAGAGTAAACGACAGTTCGTTTCCGATATTTGCGTTCTTGACTTCCTCAAGGATCGTGAACCGTTTCTCGATCATGCTGTCAAGTTCTTTCCTCTTCATGAGTACAAGGAACTTATCTTTTTCAAGCTTCTTGACTATGGCATCGACCTTTGAAAAATACTTGTTGATCTGTCTGTCGATAAGTGCAACTACAAGCGAACGTCTTGCCTCATCGACGCTCTCCAGCGCCTCGTCATAGTTATCCATGTATATGAGGCCGCATACCATCTTCTGCTCTTCTATCTGTCTTGACAGGCGGTTGACCTCAGTCACATCGAACATGTAAAGAGCTATCAGATAGCTGTCATAATCAACGGCATCAACCATATCGGGAGCATCCATCAGTGCCTCCATCGATACCTTGTTCATGCTTGCGCGAAAATCACGACCGTCAACTGTTATGACGCTCTCTGTCTCGTGTTCCATGCCCGGAAGTGTTTCTTTTGTGATCTCGGGAATAAGATTGGTGATGCTCTTGCTGTATTTCCTGGTGATGTTCATGATCTGCTCGAACGCGTCATTGGTCCATATGACCTTACCCGACTCATCGAGAAGAGCATACGGTATCTCCAGGTCTCTCAAGAGCTGTTTTTGGACTTGTCCGTACTGGGTGGCAAACGATATCAGATCCTTGACGACCCTGTTACGGTTGTGGAAATAGAGAAAATAAGCGACACCCGCATAAATAACGGCAAATACCGTGGAGGCGACTCCGGCTCTTATATCCACTGCATACATTATAAGAGCAAAGACTCCGACAAGTATGGTCATCCACACCGGCCACATTATATATGTGCGGATCTGCCCTTTGAATCTGATGTTACTGCTGCTCATTATCTCTCTCCATTAAGAGATATTATACCCTAAATGTCAAAAAAAGAAAATGCCGACTGCGTACAGTCAGCATTGTCTTATTATAGGTGTGTCGCGGTATCCTGAATTCACCTTACGGTGAATACCGCTCCACGTGCAATAAGGAATCTTCCCGTCAAGCGGGCCCCTCCTTATTGCCTAGCCTTCTTCTATTGCGCCAACGGGACACTGTGCAGCACATGCTCCGCAGCTTACGCATGTATTCTCGTCGATCTCGAACTTTCCGTCGCCTTCAGCGATAGCGCCGACAGGGCACTGTCCTGCGCAGGCACCGCACGAAATACAACCGTCTTTGATAACAAATGCCATGACAAATACCTCCTTTGTATTTCAAGAATAACCTGATCGAATGTATTTTACATCATTCGCTCGGAAAACTCAATTACTTATTAGATGCTTCAGTTCATGAATGACCCTTGCGATCGGCAGTCCCACCACATTGTAGTAATCTCCTTCGATCGCACGGACAAACGCGGCCGCCGTTGTCTGGATCCCGTAGGAACCCGCCTTATCCATAGCATCGCCCGACAAAACGTAGCTCTTTATATCCTCCTCATCAAGCGGATAAAAAGTGACCTTAGTCTCCTCATAAAACGAGTATTCTCCGACACGACCGTCCTTACCGGAAAAAACGAATGTAACACCGGTAAATACACTGTGCGTTTTTCCTGAAAGAGACTTGAGCATGAAGATCGCATCAGCCTCATCCTTCGGCTTGCCAAGGATCCCGCCTTCCATGACAACTATCGTATCCGCTCCTATTACAAGAATGTCCGTTTCCGTTGTAAGGTCTTTGTGCAGTTCGTTATACGTCTTTATCGAGGAAGCGACATCGATCGCTTTCTGCTTGGACAGTTCAACGCAAATTGCATCGGGAGTTTTTTCAGTGATTACCTCGTCCTTGTCGGAAGGCCATATTTCAAACTCGAATCCCGCAAGTTCGAGAAGCTGCTTACGCCTCGGAGATGCGGATGCAAGTATTATCTTGAAATCGTTATTGATCTTTTCGGCGATCTTCATATTTATACCGGCCTGCCTGCCGCCTCTCTTCCGGCTCTGACACCGTCAAGGATCACCTGTTTCTTGGCGACAAGATCTTTCTTGTCCATGGGAGGTGTATCCCCGAGAGGATAATCAAACCCGAGCTTCTCATACTTTGGCTTACCCATCGTGTGATAAGGAAGAGCATCAAGCGCCTTCAGAGACTTCAGTCCCCCGATAAAGTATCCGAGATCATACAGATACTTGTCATCATCGGTCAGATTCGGAACTATGACGTGTCTGATCCACGTATCGACGTTCTTATCCGACAGATACTTTGCAAACGCGAGAATCCCGTCATTTGGCTGTCCGGTGATCTTTTTGTGCATCTCGGGATCTATATGCTTGATATCGAGCATGACAAGATCCGTCAGCTCCATGAGCCTGTCGAGTTTGGCGATAAATTCCTTATTCTCCGGACGGTATGCTATGCCCGAAGTATCTATGCAGGTATGAACACCGTGATCTTTGCACAGTGTAAACAGGTCGATCAGAAAATCAACCTGCATGAGCGGTTCTCCTCCCGTTACGGTCAGTCCGCCGCCGTTTTTGTAAAACGGCTCATTGTGAAGATACTGCTCGAATATGTATTCGGGGTCCATCTCCTCGCCGCCGGTCATCGCCCACGTATCCGGGTTGTGACAGTACAGGCACCTCATGGGACATCCCTGTACGAAGACAACATATCTCGTCCCGGGACCGTCCACGGTGCCGAAGCTTTCAAGGGAATGTATGCGGCCTTTTGTCATTGCGCTCCTCCGTAAAATGACATACGAGCCCGAAACAAATGTCTCGGGCTCGCAAATTAATTCCGACTTAGATAGCCTCGTGGAATGTTCTTGAGATAACGTCTGCCTGCTGCTCCGGTGTAAGCTTGATGAAGTTTACGGCATATCCGCTTACACGGATCGTAAGCTGAGGATAATTCTCGGGATGTGCCTGAGCATCAAGAAGAGTTTCTCTGTTAAGAACGTTAACGTTAAGGTGATGTCCACCCTTTGTTGCATATCCGTCTAAAAGATTTACAAGGTTATCAACCTGTGCCTGATTAGCTGCCATGATTCTTTCCTCCTTTTATTGATTAATATTTGTAGGTCGGTCGCGCATTTAAATTCGACTTCGTCGAATGGCGCTCCCGGTACAGACAGGTTCTTCCCATCTTCGATGGGCCCCTCCTATCTGTAATCATCGAGGCCCTGATGAAGCGTCGGAACGCTGCATGCCAGCGGAGTTCTGGAGCAATCGGTACACCCCATCGTCTCCGACGTACGCATCTGGCTCTGAGCTTCATCGACATCTACGTTCAGATGTCCGACCCCCGCTTCGACCGAACCGTCAAGATACGCTACCAGATCATCGATCTGATCCATAAATGTCACCTCTCTTTCTTATATTATTTGTTAAGATCTAACTCTATATCACCTGCAAACACCTGATCTTCCTTACCGAGAGCACCGGGGATGATTGTGAATGTATTCGAGATACCATCCTGTGCATCGTTGAACGGAAGCTTTGATACAGATGAAAGTGAAGCGATTGCTCCGTGTGTATCACGGCCGTGCATCGGGTTTGCACCGGGTGCGAAAGGCTGTCCGGCACGACGTCCGTCAGGTGTGTTACCTGTAGCCTTACCGTATGTAACGTTTGATGTGATCGTAAGGATCGATGTTGTAGGAATACCGTTCCTGTAGGTATGATGACGTCTGATAGCTGTCATGAACTTATGAACAACTTCCTTTGCGATCGCGTCAACACGATCATCATCGTTACCGTATTTAGGGAAGTCACCTGTGATCTTGAAGTCTGTGATGATACCGTCTTCGTCCCTTATGCACTCAACCTTTGCATACTTCATAGCTGAGAAGGAATCGGCAACGATCGACAGACCTGCGATACCTGTTGCGAAATATCTCTTAACGTCTCTGTCATGAAGAGCCATCTCTGCTCTCTCATAGCAGTACTTATCATGCATGTAGTGGATGATGTTAAGTGTATTTACATATACATCTGCCTGCCACTCAACCATGTCGATGAACAGTTCCATAACCTTATCGTAATCAAGAACATCACCATCGTAAGGACGATACTTCGGACCAACCTGCTTCTTGGTCTTCTCGTCGATACCGCCGTTAAGAGCGTACAGAAGGCACTTTGCAAGGTTTGCACGAGCTCCGAAGAACTGCATTTCCTTACCGATGACCATTGAAGATACGCAGCATGCGATACCGTAGTCATCACCGTGTACAGGTCTCATAAGGTCATCGTTCTCATACTGGATCGATGATGTGT
>JAILRJ010000049.1:0-35780 GCA_024698285.1 Lachnospiraceae bacterium
CTTGCGGCTCGGTATAATTCACAAGTGCGTGTAATGAAAACATCCGTAAAAGGAGGTGTCAGAAGTGTCAATTTGTCCTAAGAATAAATCTTCCAAGGGAAGAAGAGATAAAAGAAGAGCAAACTGGAAAATGTCCGCTCCCACGCTTGTAAAATGCAGCAAGTGCGGTGCGCTTATGGTTCCTCACAGAGTTTGCAAGGCTTGCGGTTCTTATAATAAGAAAGAGATCATAAGCCAGGATTAATATGAAAGTATTGAAAAACCGCGGGTTTTCCCGTGGTTTTTTTGTGTGTTTTTTTATTTGCATTTTACGGATAGGTCTAGTATAGTAGTATAAGTTTTGAATGGAATCTCTTATGGGAGAATTACAATGGTACATGTTGTACTTGATGCAATGGGCGGTGACAACGCCCCTAAAGAGATAGTCAAAGGTGCGCTTGTGGCTCTTTCGGGGTCAAAGGACATCACGGTTACGCTTTGCGGACAGGAAGAAGCGATCAAAGCCGAACTTGAGGGTAAAGAGTATCCGGGCGACAGACTCTTTATTGAAAACGCAACTGAGGTCATTTCAACGGAAGAAGCTCCTGTTATGGCTATAAGACGCAAGAAAGATTCCTCTATTGTAAGGGGACTTAATCTTGTCAAGGAAGGCAAGGCGGATGCTTTTGTTTCCGCTGGATCTTCCGGAGCGGTACTTGTTGGCGGTCAGTTGATAGTCGGAAGAATAAAAGGAGTCGAGAGACCTCCTCTTGCCCCGCTCATTCCGTCAACGACTGAGCGCGGTGTTTCGCTCATCATCGACTGTGGAGCAAATGTTGATGCAAGATCTTCTCATCTCGTGCAGTTTGCGAAGATGGGATCTATATACATGGAACATGTGCTCGGGGTTAAGAAGCCGAGAGTTGCGATCGTCAACATCGGTGCGGAAGAAGAAAAGGGCAATATGCTCGTTAAGGAGACGTTCCCTCTTCTGAAGAACTGTCCCGACATCAATTTCATAGGTTCCATAGAAGCCAGAGAGATACCGAACGGTGGAGCCGATGTCATTGTCTGCGAAGCATTCACCGGTAATGTCATACTGAAGATGTACGAGGGCGTGGGAAAGATGATGCTTTCCACGATTAAGGGAGCGCTCATGGGAAGTCTTCGGGGCAAGATAGGCGGTCTTCTGATAAAGCCTTCTCTAAAAGGTGTGATGAAGACTTTCGATGCGACGGAGTACGGCGGAGCTCCTCTTCTCGGACTTAACGGCCTGGTTGTAAAGGTTCACGGAAACGCCACCGAAAAAGAGATAAGCAATGCGATAAAGCAATGCGAGACTTTCAAAGAACAGAATATCAGTCAGCGTATCGCCGACAGGATAATAATAAAGGATGAATAGAAAGGGATTTAATCATGGAACTTGAAAAGCTTAAAAAGATCATCACAGAGGTACTTAACGTGGATGAGAGCGAGATCACTATGGATACTAAGTTCATTGACGATCTCGGTGCTGATTCTCTTGATGTTTATCAGATAATTATGGGCGTCGAGGAAGAGTTCGACATTGAGATAGATGTTGACAATGCGGAATCGATCGTCACTGTTGCCGATGCTATCGAGCAGATAAGGGCTGCGATCAGCTGATAACAACACACAAAGAACAGATTGATATGTTCGGCAGATAGAGTTCCGGATAGGCGGGACTCTATTTTGAAGTTTTAACGGTATGAATATAAACGACGGTTATATAGAGCTCCAGAAACACATAGGGTATGTTTTTCGCGACAGCGATCTTCTGATAAAAGCCCTGTCGCACAGCTCATATATCAATGAATTAAAGCTTAATAAGCATGATGATTACGAGAGAACGGAATTCCTCGGGGATGCCGTTTTGGAACTTACCGTCAGTGAATTTCTGTATAACAACAATCCCGGGATGAGTGAGGGGGAGATGACCAAGCTTCGTGCCTCGCTTGTGTGCGAACCGACACTTGCATATTGTGCAAGAAGCGGATTCGATCTCGGGAAATACCTTCTTCTCGGTAAAGGTGAAGATGCCTCCAAAGGAAGGGATCGAGACTCTATCGTCTCGGATGTGTTTGAAGCGATCATAGGCGCGATATATCTTGACGGCGGGATCGAAAACGCAAAGGAGTTTATCGGAAAATTCCTTCTGACGGATTACGAGAAGAAGATAGAATTCGTCGATTCGAAAACGATACTTCAGGAGTATGCACAGGATCACGGTATGAGCCTTGATTATGAACTCGTGGAGGAACGAGGTCCGGAACATGACAGGGTCTACGTTATGAGAGCAAAGCTCGGAGACTCGATCGAGGAGACGGGCAGCGCCGGAAGCAAGAAAGCCGCACAGCAGAATGCGGCATATGCGATACTGAAGAAACACGTTAACACTGAGGAAACGAAATAGTGTATTTAAAGAACATTGAGGTGCAGGGATTCAAGTCCTTTGCCAACAAGATCAATTTCGAATTTCATAACGGAATCACGGCGATAGTCGGGCCCAACGGTTCGGGTAAGAGTAATGTAGCTGACGCGGTCAGATGGGTGCTCGGAGAACAGAGCGCCAAGCAGCTTCGCGGATCGTCAATGCAGGATGTCATCTTCTCCGGAACTGAGATGCGTAAGCCGATGGGTTACGCGTATGTTGCGATAACGCTCGACAATTCCGACCATGCACTTCCGATAGATTACGAGGAAGTTACCGTCGCAAGACGTGTGTACCGCTCGGGTGAGAGTGAGTACCTTATAAACGGTGCAACGTGCCGCCTTAAGGACGTTGCCGAGATGTTCTACGATACCGGTATCGGAAAGGAAGGTTATTCGATCATCGGTCAGGGTCAGATAGACAGGATCCTTTCGGGTAAGCCCGAAGAGAGAAGGGAACTCTTCGATGAGGCTGCGGGTATCGTTAAGTTTAAGAGAAGAAAAGCTACGGCTCTTAAAAAGCTCGAACAGGAACGCGCAAATCTTGTTCGTGTTTCCGATATTCTCGCGGAACTCGAGAGACAGGTTGAACCTCTGGAGAAGCAGTCGGCGGTTGCCAAGAATTATCTTCAGATGAAGGAAGAACTGAAGAGACTTGATGTTAACATCTTCCTTCTTGACAACGAAAGGTCGAAGGCCGAACTTGAAGAATGCGCTCACAAGATCGAGGTTGCAACAGGGGATCTTGAGAATGCCAATGCTGAGAATGAGAGCATAAGAGAAGAATACGGCGAAGTCGAGAAGAAGATCGCCGAACTTGATCAGAGTATAGAAGAGAAGCGTTCAAAGCTGTCGCAGACGAGTATCCTTAAGGAGAAGCTCGAAGGCGAGATCAACGTATTGAACGAGAAGATCAATTCCGCAAATATCTCTGCTGATCATTACAGGACCCGCAAGAAGACTCTCGCGGATGATATCGCGACGAGACAGGCTGAGTGCGAGAGACTTGCAAACGAGCAGACAAGTCTCGATGCCGCAACCGAAGAACTTGTCAAAAAACGTGACGAGGCGGTTGCCGAGCTTGAGAAGCTGCAGGCCCAGATAGAAGAGCAGAACGGAATAGTCGAGAAGAACAAGAACCTGATCATCAACCTGCTCAACGACAGAGCACAGATACAGTCAAAGCTCGGTCAGTTCGGAACGATGCTTGAGCAGAACAAGATCAGGAAAGCCGAGATACAGAGCAAACTGATCAGCGCCAAGAGTGAGGAGGCTGAGCAGGAGAAACTTGTCAATTCACTTTCGCTTGAACTTGATACGATAAATGCCGAAATAGCTTCAAATGACGAGAAACGGGAATCTCTTGAAGAAAAGCTCGGGGATTTCAGGTCTCATCTCGAAGAACTCGATAACAGGCTCGGTGAAGCTCAAATAGCATACCACGGGATCAAATCCAAGCTGGATACGCTCCGCAATCTTGCCGAGAGATACGACGGATACGGAAGCAGTATTAAGCGTGTTATGGAGCAGAAGGGCAAGACTCCCGGTATCATCGGAGTTGTTGCCGACATCATGCAGGTCGATCCTAAATATGAGACAGCCATTGAGACGGCTCTCGGAGGTAATATTCAGAATATCGTCACCAAAGACGAGAATGTTGCCAAGAAGCTTATTCAGTATCTGAAAGACAATAAGGCCGGACGTGCGACGTTCCTGCCCCTTACCACCGCAAGAAACCGCGGAGAATTCGATAAGCCCGAAGTCAGAAACGCCGCGGGATTTATCGGTATGGCAAACGAACTCGTAAAGGCGAAGGGCGAGTACGACGATGTCATCAGCCAGCTTCTCGGCGCGATAATCGTTCTTGATACCGTAGAGAATGCATTAAAGCTTGCGAAAGAATATAACTATACGCTTCGTATAGTGACGCTTGAAGGCGAATACCTGACACCCGGAGGAGCTCTTGCCGGCGGATCTTTCAAGAACGCATCAAATCTTCTCGGAAGAAAGCGTGAGATAGATGCACTTGAGGAAGAGGCAAGAAAAGGTCTTAAGAATATGGAATCGATCATGGATGAGATTGATTCCACCAAGGAAGAACGTGCAAAAGTCCGTGAGGACATCGAAAAGTTAAAGGAAAAGCTCCAGGAACTGTATATACAGCAGAACACGGCTCAGATGAACGTCGATGCCGCCAAACAGCATAAGGAAGAGATGGCTGAAGGCCATGCCAACCTTATGGCCGAATTCGAGCAGATGGAGACGGCTGAAAAAGGCATCACGACAGATCAGGACAGCGCAAAGGAAGAACTGGATGCTTCCGAGAAGCAGGAGGCGGAACTTAACGAAGCTATAAGCGTTGCGGGAACAAAACTTGAGAAACTCCGTGACGAAGAGAATGAAAAGGTTCTCGCCAAATCGGATCTTGATCTTGAGGTTACACGCGAGAAGCAGAAACAGGATTTTGCGAAGCAGAACGTTGAACGTGTCCGTCAGGAACTTGCCCGCCTTGAGGCTGAGAGCGAGGAGATCGAAGGTTCGATCAAGGCGACTGAGGAAGAGATTCGAGAAAAGCAGGAGAATATAGAGAAGATCAAAGAGACGATCGCCGCTTCCGCTACAGATGCGGATGAGAATGAGGTTGCTCTTGCCGAAGCGATCGCATCAAAAGAGGAATTTACAAATAAGCAAAAATCATTCTTCGACAAACGTGAGGCTATATCGAAGAAACTTGCCGATCTCGATAAAGAGCTTTATCGTTTGAACGCTCAGAAAGAAAAGTGTGAGAATGAGCAGGAAGGTCGTATCAATTACATGTGGAACGAGTATGAGATCACTCTTTCACATGCCGCGGAGATGCGTGATCCCGCGCTCACCGATCAGTCCGGAATGAGAAAAGAGATTCACAGACTCCGTGACGAGATCAGAAAACTCGGTGACGTAAATGTCAATGCGATCGAAGATTATAAAGCCCTGATGGAAAGATATACTTTCACAAAGACACAGCATGATGATCTTGTGAAAGCGGAACAGGATCTTCTCGGGATACTCGATGAACTTGACAAGCTTATGACGACACAGTTCCAGGAGAACTTCAAGCTTATCGCGGAAGAGTTCGACAAGGTGTTCAAGGAACTGTTCGCTGGCGGAAAGGGTACTCTCGAGATCAATTCCGACGAGGATATCCTTGAAGCGGGTATCAATATAAATGCACAGCCTCCCGGAAAGCGTCTTCAGAACATGCTGATGCTCTCGGGCGGTGAGAAGGCTCTTGCTGCGATCGCGCTTTTGTTCGCGATACAGAACTTGAAGCCTTCACCGTTCTGTCTTCTGGACGAGATCGAGGCGGCACTTGACGAATCAAACGTCGGAAGATTTGCCGGCTACCTCGGAAAGCTGACCGAACACACGCAGTTCATCGTTATCACGCATAGAAGAGGTACGATGGAAAAAGCGGACAGACTCTACGGTATCACTATGCAGGAAAAAGGTGTATCCGCACTTGTTTCCGTTAATCTCATAGACAAGGATCTGGATGACTGACCATGGCTTTTTTTTCTAAACTGTTTGCGGGACTATCCAAAACAAGGGCTCAGTTTGATGACAGCCTCGATGAGATATTCTCGCGCGAGACAATAGATGATGATTTCTACGATGATCTTGAAGAACTGCTGATTCTCGCAGATATCGGAGTGACCGCGACAGAGAATATAATCGAAGGATTAAAATACGATGCAAAGTCTCTGCGCATAAAATCACCAAACGAACTCGGAACTCATCTGGCGGAAAAGGTCAGAGAGCAGATGTCCACATGCGAGGCGGACTACGAATTTGAGGAACGCAAGTCGGTAGTTCTCGTTGTAGGCGTCAACGGTGTAGGCAAGACAACGACGATAGGAAAGCTTGCCGCAAGATACAGATCCGAAGGCAAGAAAGTCATAATGGCCGCGGCCGATACATTCAGAGCGGCTGCACAGGACCAGCTTGCCGAGTGGGCCGACAGGAGCGGAGCATATCTTATAACGGGCAGGGACGGACAGGACCCTTCATCCGTTGTATATGATGCCGTTAATGCGGCAAGATCGAGAGATACCGACATCTGTCTTATAGATACCGCCGGAAGGCTCAACAACAAGAAGAACCTGATGGAAGAGCTCAAGAAGATGAACAGGATAATCGAGCGCGAGTATCCTGAGGCATTCAAGGAGACACTCATAGTTCTTGACGGTGCGACAGGCCAGAATGCCGTCAATCAGGCGCGTGAATTCAAGGATGCGACCGATGTGTCGGGCATAGTCATAACAAAGCTTGACGGCAGCGCAAAGGGCGGGATAGCCATAGCGATCCAGTCGGAACTATCGATCCCGGTCAAGTTCGTCGGTGTAGGTGAAGGAATAGACGACCTTCAGAAGTTTGACGCCGATGAATACGTTAAAGCATTGTTTTACAAGGAAGGATATACAAAAGATGCCGACGACGAGGAAGAATAAAACCGAACTCATGACTCTTGACAAGTTTGAAGAGGCAAGCGAAGTAGTAAGGGAAGTTACGAAGGATACAAAGCTTGTCTACAGTTCGTACTTAAGCGAGAGGACCGGAAACAAGGTATATCTCAAACCCGAGAATATGCAGATGACCGGAGCGTATAAGCTTCGCGGTGCATATTACAAGGTCAGCACGATGTCCGAGAAAGAGCGTGCAAAGGGCATCATAACCGCATCCGCCGGTAACCATGCCCAGGGTGTTGCTTATGCGGCAAAGGCATTCGGTCTTAAGGCTGTTATCGTTATGCCTACCACAACACCGCTTATAAAGGTCAACCGTACCAAGAATCTCGGAGCGGAGGTCATTCTTTTCGGCGACGTTTACGACGAGGCATGCGAAAAGGCTTTGCAGCTTGCCAAGGAAAAAGGATATACGTTCATCCATCCGTTTGACGATCCGGTAGTTGCAACGGGACAGGGAACGATAGCTATGGAGATATTCCGTGATCTTCCTGTCGTTGATTACATACTTGTTCCGATCGGAGGAGGCGGTCTTGCCGCAGGTGTATCGACATTTGCCAAGATGCTCAATCCGAAGATCAAGGTCATAGGTGTCGAACCTGAAGGGGCCGCATGTATGAAAGCTTCGATTGAGGCCGGAAAGGTCGTATCCCTTCCGGGTGTATCGACGATAGCAGACGGTACCGCGGTCAAGACTCCCGGCAGTGTGATTTTTCCCTATGTTCAGAAGAACATAGACAGGATCATAACCGTAGGGGATGAAGAACTGATCGTCGCTTTCCTCGACATGGTCGAAAATCACAAGATGGTCGTTGAGAACTCCGGCCTTCTTACAGTGGCGGCACTTGATCACCTGAAGGTTAAGAATAAGAGGATCGTATCCATTCTTTCGGGCGGTAACATGGATGTGATAACGATGTCTTCGGTCGTATCACAGGGCCTTATAATGAGAGACAGGATATTTACCGTATCCGTGCTTCTTCCCGACAAGCCCGGTGAATTGTCGAGGGTTGCGGATGTTATTGCGAAACAGAACGGAAATGTTATAAAGCTTGAGCATAACCAGTTTGTATCAACGAACAGAAACGCTGCGGTTGAACTCAGGATCACGCTCGAGGCGTTTGGAACGGAGCATAAGAACAAGATCCTCGAGTCGCTCGAGAAGACCGGTTACAAACCGAAGATTGTGAGAACGAGCATATAATAAGGTTTTTCTATTGTGTTATGCCGGAAAAGGTAGTAAAATACATATGTTATTGATATCAAACCGTAAGTTTGACGGAAATGAGGTGGAGAAATGATCAAAAAAGCAGTTATGATAATTTCGGGAGCAATGCTTGCAGGATTACTGTTTGCGGCATCTTCCGTGGAGACAAAGGCAGCGCTTCCCAGCACGCAGAACCTGATAAATGATGCAAATGCCAAGATCGCTGCAACAACACAGGCTTATGAAGCAGCCAAGGCAAACGAGGCAGCTCTCATGGCAGCGTTCAATGCGGTAAAGGCAGATCCGAATCATTCACAGCTTGCGTATGAAAAGGCTGCATACGATTACCAGAATGCGATAAATGTCAGCCAGTGGTGTCTTGCACAGGTTAACAACGCTAAGGCATATCTCAAGAATACAAGTGATACGGGTGCATTTGAGGACAAGTTCTGGGCTAATAAGGCAGCTCTTGCGGACCTGACAACTCTCCAGGCATCCAAGACCGTTGCCGACGGAGCATCAAACATTGCCAACGGCACGCTTCAGCAGATCAGGGACGTTGAGAAAGCTATTGCCGGTTATCAGCAGCAGCTTGCAACATCACCTTCGCTTCAGCCGCAGATCGATGAACTCAACAGGAAACTTGAGATCCTTAAGGCTGATTATGCAGCAAAGGCTGCTACTGCAAGTGATACAAGCGCCGTATTTGCAAATAACATCAATACGCTCAACTACAAGCCTTACAGCAAAGGATTCGAGGATTACCAGTTCAGACGCGAATGGGAAAGAGACAACGAGAAGTGGGATCCCAAGGGATATGATTATTAAAGATCCGATTTATTGAATAAAGATTTGAAAAGGGTGTCAAGAATTTTTACTTGACACCCTTTTTATTGTGTTGTAATATGTCGATTGTTATGGACGATATTGAGAAGAAGAATCTGCTATATGATTTTTACGGAGAGCTTCTTACGGATCACCAGAGGCTCATATATGAAGATGCGGTCTATAACGATTGTTCTCTTTCGGAACTGGCCGAGGAGTACAATATTTCGAGACAGGGCGTTCACGATCTTCTTAAAAGATGCGATAAGATACTCGGGGATTATGAAAAAAAGCTGAGACTTGTTGAAAGGTTTAACACGCTTAAACAGAAAGCCATGAAGATAGAAGAGCTTTCATCGGATGATACTGTTCGAAAGCTTGCCCGCGAGATCATGGAAGAATTGTAGATATGGCATTTGAGAGCCTTACAGATAAACTACAGAATGTATTCAAGAACCTTCGAAGCAAGGGAAGACTGACCGAAGCGGATGTAAAAGCGGCGCTGAAAGAAGTCAAGATGGCGCTTCTTGAAGCAGATGTCAACTTCAAGGTCGTAAAGCAGTTTGTCAAAAGCGTTGAAGAGAGAGCCGTCGGTGCCGATGTGTTAAACGGCCTCAATCCCGGTCAGATGGTCATCAAGATCGTTAACGAAGAGATGACCGCCCTCATGGGGAGCGAAGTTACGGAACTTAAGTTCCAGCCGGGACAGGCCAAAACCGTCATTATGATGTGCGGCCTTCAGGGTTCAGGTAAGACGACCAGCGCGGCCAAGATAGCCTCAAAGCTTTCGACAAAAGGCAAGAAGAGCCTCCTTGTTGCGTGTGACGTATACAGACCCGCCGCATTCGAGCAGTTGAAGATAAATGCCGAAAAGGTTGGTGCCGATTTCTTCGGGATCGAGGGGGAAAAGGATCCCGTTAAGATCGCGAAGGCGGCAATGGATGCAGCGGCATCAAACGGGGATAACGTGATCATCCTCGATACGGCCGGCCGGCTTCAGATTGATGACGTTCTTATGGATGAACTCGTACACATCAAGGAAGCCGTGGAAGTTCATCAAACGCTCCTTGTCGTTGATGCGATGACCGGACAGGAGGCCGTTAACGTCTCCGAGACATTCAACGAGAAGATCGGCATAGACGGAGTGGTTCTGTCGAAGATGGACGGCGATGCCAGAGGCGGTGCGGCGTTATCCGTCAAGGCGGTAACCGGTAAGCCCATACTGTTTGTAGGTATGGGAGAAAAACTGAATGATCTTGATATGTTCTATCCGGACAGGATGGCTTCGCGCATACTCGGAATGGGTGATGTGCTCAGCCTGATCGAGAAGGCCGGAGAGCAGATAGATGCGGACAAGGAAAAAGAGATGTCCGCAAAGCTCAAGAAGGGTAAGTTTGATTTTGAGGATTACCTTGAGAGTATGAATCAGATGAAGAAGATGGGTGGCCTGGCATCGGTCATGTCCATGCTTCCCGGAATGGGCGGAATGCTCCCCAAAGGAGCAAATATGGGCGATCTTGCCGATCAGATCGATGATAAGAAGATGGCAAGGACCGAAGCGATCGTTCTTTCGATGACGAAGAAGGAGAGGCAGAATCCCGATATTCTAAACCCTTCGAGAAAACACAGGATCGCAAAAGGCGCCGGAGTCGATATCGCCGAAGTGAACAGACTTATCAAACAGTTCAAAGAGGCGCAGAAGATGATGAAACAGATGCCGCAGATGATGGGAAAACGAGGCAGATTTAAACTCCCGTTTTAACAATAAATTATAATTTATCATATGGAGGAATGAAAAATGGCAGTAAAGATCAGACTTAGAAGGATGGGACAGAAGAAGGCTCCTTATTACAGAATCGTAGTAGCGGATTCAAGAAGCCCTCGTGACGGAAGATGCATCGAAGAGATCGGAACATACGATCCTTCATCGGATCCGAGCACATATCAGATCGATGCCGAGAAAGCAAAGAAGTGGCTTGAGAACGGTGCACAGCCTACTGAAGTCGTAGGAAAGCTTTTCAAACTTGCCGGTATCGAAAAATAAGCTGATTGCGGAGGATAACTTATGAAAGAACTTGTTGAGGTTATCGCAAAGGCTTTGGTCGAAAATCCCGACCAGGTTGTCGTAACCGAAAAAGAAGATTCCAGAGCCATCGTGATCGAGCTTAAAGTTGCACCCCAGGATATGGGAAAGGTCATAGGAAAGCAGGGAAGGATCGCAAAAGCGATCAGAGGTGTTGTCAAAGCTGCTTCGGCTGATCTGCCCAAGAAGGTTCTGGTAGATATCGTACAGTGATGGTATATCCGGAAGATTGATAATTCAGGGGCGGCATTTGCTGCCCCTGTTTGCAAATAAGGAGATACGTTTGGAAGATTTGCTGCAGGTCGGTGTCATCACGCGCCCCCACGGGGTACATGGGGAAGTTAAAGTATTTCCCACAACGGATGATGTCAGACGTTTCAAAAAACTGAAAAAAACATTGCTTGATACCGGAAGCGGTCATATTGAACTGGAATGCGAGTCCGCGAAGTTCTTCAAGCAGTTTGTGATACTCAAGTTCAAGGATCACGACACGGTGGAATCGATCGCAAAATATGTTCAAAAAGGCTTATTTGTCACAAGAGCCGATGCGGTAAAGCCCGGAAAGGACGAATATTTCATAGCCGATCTGATCGGTATGCGTGTTTCGGACCGAGAGCTCGCTCTTGCCGGTACAATTACCAATGTCATAGAGACAGGTGCGAACGACGTGTATGAGATAGATCTTGATGACGGAAGGCATCTGCTTCTTCCCGCGATCAAGGATTGTATATTAAATGTTGACATTTCGGGGAACATGATGGATATTCACGTGCTTCCCGGACTGCTGGATTAGGTTAAAGGTGATCCGATGAATTTTCATATAATGACGCTGTTTCCGGAAATGGTTGAAAGAGGCCTTTCCGAGAGCATAATCGGAAGAGCCGTTTCATCGGGATTATTGTCGGTGGAAGCGGTAAACATCCGTGATTTTGCGTTTAACAAGCATAATAAAGTCGATGATTACACATACGGCGGGGGTGCAGGTATGCTCATGCAGGCAGAACCCGTTTACCTGTGTTACGAAGATATAATTAAAAGGATAAGGGAAAGAAGAGGGGAAGATCAGGGCGCTAAGCCTGTCAGGGTCATATATATGACGCCTCAGGGGCGCATATTCGATCAGAGTGTTGCGCAGGAACTGGCCCGGGAAGAGGATCTGATACTTCTGTGCGGTCATTATGAGGGGATTGACGAGCGCGTCATTGAAGAGATAGTTACGGATCAGATATCCATAGGTGATTACGTCCTTACTGGAGGAGAACTTCCGGCAATGATAGTTGTCGATGCCGTATCAAGACTCGTACCCGGTGTGCTCCACAACGATGATTCCCCCGAATATGAATCGTTTTCAGACGGACTTCTGGAATATCCGCAATATTCACGCCCGGAAGTCTGGCACGGCCGAAAGGTACCGGAGATACTGCTCTCGGGCGATCACAAAAAGGTGGATGAGTGGCGACACGAGCAGTCAATCATACGTACCAGGGAGCGAAGGCCGGATCTGTATGAGAAGTTCTTGCTTTTTTGAAGGGCTTGTGGTAATATACAAAGGCTGCAAATAAAAGACGGTCCTCTGCCTTATTTAAGTTACGAACGTCCGGAACAACAGGAGGAAAGAAATGAACGACATAATCAAAGAGATCGAGCAGGAACAGCTCAAAGAATCCGTTCCCGAGTTCGCTATAGGCGATACCGTAAAGGTATACGGTAAGATCAAAGAGGGAAACCGTGAGAGAATACAGGTGTTTGAGGGAACAGTTATCAAGCGCCAGGGCGGATCGAACCGCGAGACATTCACCGTACGTAAGAATTCGAACGGTGTAGGAGTTGAGAAGACATGGCCTCTTCACTCACCCAATGTAGAGAAGGTTGAAGTTGTAAGACGCGGTAAAGTCCGCAGGGCTAAGCTTTTCTACTTAAGAGAACGTTCCGGTAAGAGTGCTAAGGTTAAAGAGCTCATCCGCTAACAGACAGATCATTATGAAGCACTTGCGATATGCAGGTGCTTCTTGTTTTAACACGAGGTATCGGCATTGGCTAGACGTCATATGGGCAACGGGGGACCGTCTCTTTCTTACATAAACCGAGAGAGGAAATTCAATATCAATATTCTTTATCAGGTGATACAGTGGGTATTCCTTGTTATTATCGCTGTTTTCCTCGGTGTCGCCCTCATATTCGCATTCGGCATCAGAACGAGTGTAATAGGTGAGTCCATGGAGCCGTCTCTAAGTAACGGCCAGGAAGTTCTGATCAACAAGATAGCATATCAGTTTACGTCCCCAAAGCAGGGAGATGTGATCGTATTTCGCCCTAACGGTAATGAAAATGCACACCTGTCGGTCAAAAGAGTTGTTGCGACTCCCGGAGACAAGGTTCAGATCATTCAAGGTAAGGTTGTCATAAACGGGGCTGTTTATAACGAGGATAAAGCCAAGGATACAAGAGATCCCGGTGTTGCGGCATCGGAGATAGTTCTGGGTGCCGACGAATATTTTGTTCTCGGAGACAACAGAAACAACTCGGAGGATTCCAGAAGCGCCAATATCGGTAATATAAGCAGAGGCATGATTGAAGGAAAAGCCTGGTATCATTTAAAGAGCAAGAACAGGGCTGCCGGGAGGGTTGAATGATGCAGGTCCAATGGTATCCGGGTCATATGACCAAAGCCAAAAGGATGATGCAGGAGGATATCAAACTCATAGATCTTGTCATCGAGCTTTTGGATGCAAGAATTCCGCTGTCATCGCGTAATCCCGACATCGACGAACTTGCAAAGGGAAAATCGCGTCTTGTTCTTCTTAATAAATCCGATCTTGCGGATCCGTCCGCAAACAAGGAATGGCTTAAGTACTTTGAAGATAAGGGTATCATTGCGCTTCTTGTGGATTCGAGAAATCGCGGAGGGTTTGCCCCGATCAACGGATCGATCGAAAAAGCATGTAAGGAGAAGATCGAACGCGACCGGAAGCGCGGAATAATAGGACGCCCGGTCAGAGCAATGGTTGCCGGTATACCAAATGTAGGCAAATCAACGTTCATTAACTCATTAACCCGAAGAGCCGGAGCCAAAACAGGAAACAAGCCCGGTGTTACAAAAGGAAAGCAGTGGATCAAACTCGATAAAAATGTTGAACTGCTTGATACGCCGGGAATACTGTGGCCGAAGTTTGACGACGAGCAAACGGGTCTAAATCTTGCTTTTGTAGGTTCGATAAATGATGAGATACTCGATCCGACGGAACTTGCCGTTAAACTTATCGAACGCCTGAAAAAGATCTGTCCCGGAACTCTGTTTGCCAGATACGAAGTCGATGAAGAAGAAAATACAGCTGTTATTCTTGAGAAGATCGCCTTTAAAAGGGGATGTCTCAGGAAAGGAAACGAACCGGATTTCGAAAAAGCCGCCCGTATCATACTGGATGAATTCAGATCCGGAAAACTGGGAAAAATAACACTTGAAATTGTATAAAGGAGCATCCCGTGGGCAATAACAAAAAGAAAAAACGCAAACGCAGCGCCTTCGGAGGTGTTCTGGAATTCGGACTGTTTATTCTCGCGGTCCTTCTGATCGCACTTCTCATGTCAAAATATGTCGTTGAACGCGTCAGGGTTCGTAATCATTCCATGGAGCATACTCTTGAACCTGATGACGGGGTTATGATAGACAAGATTTCATATCGTTTTCATGAACCGGAAAGGTTCGATATCATCGTATTCAGACAAAAGGGAACAGGAGAAGAATTAATAAAGCGTGTTATCGGTCTTCCGTTTGAGACCGTTCAGATAGTTGACGGGAAGTTTCTTATAGACGGGGAGGAGATCGAAGACATAAAAGGCCTTGATGCTCCCGAATATGCGGGTATAGCCGCATCTCCACTAGAATTGTCGGTCGGAGAGTATTTCGTTGTGGGTGACAACCGTGAGGAGAGTATAGACTCACGTTACGAGGAAGTCGGAATAGTAACTTCCACAAGAATAACGGGTAAAATGTTTATGCGACTCCTGCCTTTGAGTAAGATAAAGTTTTTCTGATAGTCTTCACGTAAACCACAATATATAGCGGTAAGCCCAGAGGAAAATAACAATATATACGAAACGGACGATATTATTATGGCAGAAAGCATCAGTGATATCAAATCAAAATATAATAATTTGAAAGATGGCGATTTCGAAGGATTTATCGCTGAGTATTCATCAGACGAACGGCAGGGTGTTATTCAACTTGTCAATAAAGCAACCGGTGTGATCGAAAAGCACAAGGCTGAGGTTGAAAGAACCGAACGCATGTTATCATTCGAGAAACAGTACAGTAGTTATTGTTATATATGCGGTATAGATGAAGTAGGAAGAGGTCCTCTTGCCGGCCCCGTTGTGGCAGGGGCAGTGATACTGCCTAAAGACGAGAAGATACTTTATCTCAATGATTCGAAACAGCTTTCAGCTGCAAAGCGTGACGAACTATATGATGTAATATATGAAAAAGCCGTTGCGGTTTCGATCGGAATGGTAGATCATAAGCGTATCGACGAGATCAACATTCTTCAGGCAACATATGAGGCAATGCGCGAGGCCATTATGAATCTGGCCGTAATACCCGATATATTATTAAACGATGCTGTTACGATACCGCAGGTGGATATTCCTCAGGTCCCTATAATAAAAGGTGACGCTAAGAGTTGTTCCATTGCTGCGGCAAGCATTGTTGCAAAGGTTACAAGAGACCGTATAATGGAAGAGATGGACAGTGTTTATCCGGGATACGGATTTGCAGGCAATAAGGGATACGGATCCGCGGAACACATAAAGGCCATTAGGGAGCTGGGGCCTTGCCCTATCCACAGAAGATCATTTATCGGCAATTTCGTTTGATCATGGTGACAGGATGCCTATTTCGATCGATAACAGCAGTATACTGAACAGCGATCATAACAGGGTTAATTACAACAGCGGGAGCGCATCGGCCGAATCGGTAAGAGGCAGTGTGACCGGTGCGTATCAGTCTGCGGGTCGCGGTCAGGTTGCAGCCGGAACCGTTATAACCGGTGAGATCGTTGAAAAAGACGGTAACGAAGTCACGATCCGTCTGAGCAATGATCAGACGATCAGTGCAAAACTTCAGGGAAACGCCAATATAGAAGAAGGAATGAGGATGACTTTTGAGGTTGCCAAAGGAGCAAACAATCAATTGTCGCTTCGTCCGCTATATTCCAATCTTGCAAACAACAACGCTGCGGTATCCGCCCTTAAAGCTGCGGGGCTTCCGGTCAATGATACCACTCTTGCGATGACGGACAGGATGATGCTTGAGAACATGCCCGTCAACAGAAACGCACTTACTTCGATGTTCAGAAATATTTCGGCACATCAGAATGTATCCCCCGAGTCAATCGTGCAGATGACAAAACTGAATATGCCCCTCACGGACAGTAATGTGATCCAGTTTGACAACTATCGCAATTTCGAGCATCAGATCACGCCCGATCTTCAAAATGCTGCAGACGGTATCGCCGATCTTTTCCGCGAAGCGGTGGATGCGGCAACGGGAACGGCGGATTCGGCCGCATCGTTCGGAAGTATCGAAGCAAACCGGGTCATAACGGAAGTACTGGATCTGATTGATACTGACAGCCTGGAGACGATAAGCCCGGAGGAAACCGCTGTAACATCTTCCGCAGCGGATACGATTACAGCCGAGGCTTTGGATAAGACTGTCGTGACAACCGAAGCTGACAGTATGCCGGAGCAGGTTACTTTTGCACCAAACGGTGATCAGGCCGCTCAGACTGCACAATCCGTGATTAAGGATACGGTTGACGGGTTTATTTCCGGTATTAGGGAAATGTTTACTTCGGGAGCGGATTCGGGATCCGAAGCCGTAAATTCGGTATATAACGAGAATCTGTCCCTTACACCGGCCGAGCAGCAGACATTGATGAGCAGTATAAACGATATACTGATACTGGCCGAGACGGCATCCGATATACGAGAGCCGCTCGATCCGTCACAGGTCATGGCTGCCGTCAAGGAACTCGTAAGCGAGTATCCTCCCGAGAATGTCAGAGTCATTGAGGCCGAACTTTCCGCTTATTCGGAAGAGACATCGGAGGCTGCGGATGAGGAGACACTCAACCGGACGGCGCAGGACGATATTTCCGCTCTCAGACATCAGGACGGTACGGGTAATGCGGCGCAGACAACCGCAACGGATAATACGATACATGACGCCACACAGGCAATGGTTGATAAAGCTGTTGAAAATACGGCCGAAAGCGTCAGAGAGAAGATAACGGGGAAACTTAACGAGCTTCTTAAGTCCGACGGATTTACAAAACTTCTCAAGGACAGTGTCAAAGCCCAGATGTCCGTAAAACCCGAAGAGATAGCGGAAAAGGGCAAGATAGAGGAACTGTATCAGAAGATTCAAAGGACATCCGCCGGAATAACGAAACTGATGGAGACTATCGGAAGGAGTGAATCGAGCGTTGCTCAGTCTGCCGGAGCCTTATCGGATAACGTTAATTTTATGAACCAGCTTAACGAATTCGTCAATTACGTCCAGCTTCCGCTCAAAATGGCAGGTGAGGACGCAAACGGCGAGTTGTACGTATACACGAACAGGAAGAATCTGTCAAACAGCGACGGAAACTTTTCGGCACTCCTTCATCTCGACATGGAACATCTCGGTCCCATAGACGTATATGTCACCATGCGTGACTATACGAAAGTAAACACAAACTTTTATCTTCAGACCGAGGAACTGCTTGATTTTATCGAGGCGCATATAGATGAGCTTACGAAGAGGCTTACGGATAAAGGATACGATACAAGCATGAGGGTTTCGAAGAAGGAACCCGGTGCACCGATTACACCGATCACCGATGAGTTTACGAAGGAAGATATCAAAGAGGATGCAAAGGTCGTTGTCTCAAAGATGAGATTTGACGTCAGGGCTTGATATGGCAAAAGAAGACGAGAAAAAGATAAAACAGGCGGTCGCCATTGAATATAATCCCGAAGATATGGCCCCGAAGATCGTTGCCACCGGTCGCGGCAAGGTCGCGGAGCGAATAATCGAGCAGGCCAAAGATAACGACGTGCCGATCCATGAGGATGCCAAGCTTGCGGGAACGCTGTCCAAACTTGATATCGGCGAGTATATTCCTCCGGAACTGTATGAAGTTGTCGCCGAGATACTTGTATTTGTCGATAACATGGAGAAGATCCGGAGCAAGCTCGGTAGATAACGGATGAACAAACGGAAAACGGGATCCAAATGGGAAGAAGAGGCCGCAAAGTTTCTGGCATCATGTGGCCTGAGGGTAAAAGAATGCAATTTCAGATGCCGTTTCGGCGAGATAGATATAGTGGCCACGGACGGCAACTGTTTTGTGTTTGTCGAAGTCAAATACAGAAAAACCGCTTCGTTCGGAAATCCCGAAGAAGCGGTGGGTTACGCTAAAGCAAAAACGATATCGAAAGTCGCCGATTATTACAGGCTGCGTCACAAGATTCCGGAAGATGCAATGATCAGATTTGATGTCGTCGCAATAGAAGGGGACAGTTTCAGGTGGTATAAGAATGCATTCCCCTATACGGTCTAGGCATTATCGTCAGCCAGGAATTCGGTCTCGAGTCTTCTGTTGTATCTTGTGAGGACTTCCTGTATCTTCTCTGTGTTCGTGTGCACTTTCGACATCGCTATATCGTGATTCATATAGTCGATGACCGTCGCAAGAAATCCGCTCATGTCTGCTTCTATGAAATACGGCCTTGAATTGATGACAGGGTCGTGATAAGCAAGATTGGTGCATATTATCTTTTCGAATACACACTCATCGTAAGCTTTATCAAACTGCTCGATACCTTCGGTGAACAGACCGAAAGTACAGCAGATATATACGCGCTTTGCGTTCATGGCTTTTAACTGCTTTGCGGTATCTATCATGCTTCCGCCCGAACTGATCATATCGTCTATTATGATGACGTCTTTTCCGTCGATATTGTCGCCGAGGAATTCATGCGCAACGATCGGATTCTTGCCGTTGATGACTTTGGTGTAATCCCTTCTCTTGTAGAACATACCGGTGTTGACACCGAGTACTCCGGCAAAATATACGGCACGGTCAAGTGCCCCCTCATCGGGACTGATGACAATAAGGTGATCTTTGTCTATGATCAGGTCTCTTTCGTAATGAATGAGAGACGATATGAACTCATAAGGCGGAGTGAAATTATCGAATCCGCATAAAGGCGTGGAATTCTGTACTTTGGGATCGTGCGCGTCAAACGTTATTACATCGTTAACTCCCATGTCGGCCAGTTCCGCAAGAGCCATTGCGCAATCGAGCGATTCGCGGAATGTACGTTTGTGCTGGCGCGATTCGTAAAGGAAAGGCATCACAACGGTTATCCTGTGGGATTTTCCGCCGATCGCGGCGATTATCCTCTTAAGATCCATGTATATGTCATCGGGGGACATATAGTGAACGAAACCGTTAACTTTGAATGAAATGCTGTGATTGCATACATCGGTGATTATATATATATCCTTGCCTCGCGCGGTATCGTTCAGGATAGCTTTTCCTTCGCCGGTACCGAACCTGGGCCATTCACAGTCGATGATGTAAGATTCTTTTTCGTATTCGAAGAAAACGCTTGTGTCGCGATTCTTAAGGTTCTGGTGTTTACGAAATTCCGCAATGCGTTTGTCGACGGAATTTCCGAGATCCCTGCAGCTGTTGTGGACGATGAGTCCGAGAGGAGCCACGGGCCTTATGTCTTCGATTTCAATATGTTCAGCCATTATTGTATCCTGCCTTTTTATACTGATAGGTTAGAACAACAAATAGTTTATCAATAACCGTCGTTTTTTTCTACTGTCAATTTTGTCAAAATAATATATAATGTTATGAGCCGCTGCCCGAGGGCAGGCGAAAATCATAAGAAAGCGGGAATAACCCATGAATACAGTAAGAACAAGATTTGCACCGAGCCCCACAGGACGTATGCACGTGGGAAACCTTCGTACGGCGCTGTATGCGTACCTTATCGCAAAGCATGAGAACGGAAAGTTTCTCCTGAGGATAGAAGATACCGACCAGGAAAGATATGTTGACGGCGCGGTTGACATAATATATAGAACTATGGAGAAAACAGGTCTTATTCACGATGAGGGACCCGATAAAGACGGCGGATGCGGACCGTATGTTCAGAGTGAGCGTCAGGCATCCGGTATATATCTGAAATATGCCAAGCAGCTTATTGACGAGGGAAAGGCATATTATTGTTTCTGTACGAAGGAAAGACTTGAGGGCCTGACAAGGACAGTGGGAGACAAGGAGATAAATGTCTACGACAAACACTGCCTGTCGCTCACACCTGAGGAGATACAGGCAAATCTTGATAAAGGAATGCCCTATGTAATCAGGCAGAACAATCCCCAGGAGGGTACTACCACTTTCCATGACGAGATATACGGTGACATCACGGTTGATAATGCCGAACTTGATGATATGATCCTGATCAAATCCGACGGCTATCCGACATACAATTTTGCCAATGTCATCGATGATCATCTTATGGGAATAACACATGTCGTAAGAGGAAACGAGTATCTTTCGTCAACGCCTAAGTATAACAGACTCTACGATGCATTCGGATGGGAGATCCCGGTGTACGTTCATTGCCCGCTCATAACGGATGAGGAACATAAAAAGCTTTCCAAGAGAAGCGGACATTCATCGTATGAGGATCTGATCGAAGCAGGCTTTGTATCGGAAGCGGTAGTTAACTTTGTTGCCCTTCTCGGCTGGTCGCCCGAGGACAACGTTGAGATAATGAGCCTCGATGAGCTTATCGCGAAGTTTGATTACACCAAGATGAGCAAATCACCTGCGGTATTTGACTACACGAAGCTTAAGTGGATGAACGGAGAATACCTTAAGGCCATGGATTTTGACAGGTTCTATGAAACGGCGCTCCCGTATCTTCGTGAAGTGATCACGAAAGATTACGATCTTAAGAAGATCGCAGCCATGGTCAAGACAAGGATAGAGATATTCCCCGATATTAAGGATCATATTGATTTCTTTGAGGCTGTACCCGATTACGATATTGAAATGTATACGCACAAGAAGATGAAGACAGATGCGGCATCAAGCCTTGCACTTCTTCAGGATGTGCTTCCCATCCTTACTGACTGCAATGATTATTCAAACGATAATCTCTTTAAGATACTGTCCGATTATGCCACATCCAAAGAGTACAAGACAGGATTTGTAATGTGGCCTATACGTACGGCTCTTTCGGGCAAACAGATGACTCCCGGCGGTGCTACCGAACTGATGGAAGTTCTTGGCAAGGGGGAGTCATTAAAACGTATTTCGGATGCGATAGAAAAGCTTACTTCTTCTCTTTAGAGCGCTCTTTGGCGGCCCGGTAAACGGCGGCGACAAAAGCATCCGCATTATCTTTGTAAGGGACACAGTTACGCGTACCGTTGAATCTGAAATGGGGACATCCGCCACGGCATACCGGAAGCCATTTACATGATCGACATTCCTCGTCATCAAGAACACCTGCCGTGTTGAGAAATGCTGTAAGCTTATCGGGATCGGATGAAGTCTTGATAGGATTCATCGGATTCCAATCGGTAACGTTTCCAAAGCTCAGTTCGGGTTTGTCGACCGTTTCCCAGCATTTGTGCAGTCGTCCCACTGCATCTATACCGACGGACCATAACGTGTGCGCTCCGCAGTAATGTCCAATTGCGGGTGTGAGACGGGCTATATCGAGGTTCATACCGACCTTGGAACATTCCTCGGCACATATTGTATTGACGTCGCTTCCACGCTCCCGTGAAGCTTTATTGTCGGAAACGGGAGAGGAATAGTAACTGATCGTATTGCCCGACTCTTGGGCCAGATTATCCACATATTCCTTCAGGGCCTTCTGCTGATCGATGTTCCCACTGTGAACATTGTGGCGGATATTGACCTTGAAAGGTATCTTTACATTTCGAAGGTTACCGGTTATACGGTCAAATGTCGGACCGCCTCCCGCCAGATGCCTTGTGGCGTCATGCGCTTCCCCGATCCCGTCAAGTGTTATCTGCGCAGTTGTGATCTTTGCCGCCTCAAGCATATCCGAGGTTTCCTGATCGAGAAAATATCCGTTTGTGACTATTCCGGCTTTGTAGCTGATATTGCGATCTTCGCATAATGAGATCATCCTGTCGGACAGCGATCTTATTATATCTTTTGCCAGAAGCGGTTCACCCCCGAACCACGTAACAGAGAGGTTTTTCGCACCGGAAATATCGAGCATTCTTTCGATCAGGGTTATAATGTCATCCTGAGTTTTCTCGCTCATCATCTCCGGACGGTGATCTTCAAAACAGTACGGACAATCAAAGTTGCATCCCATAGTCGGACAAATCGTCAGTCCGATGCTGTGAGGAAATGCACACGCCATACGGGCCATTGTCTCGATTGCGGCTCTCTCGTCATGATCCGTTATAACCCCCTGCTTTGCAAGCTTTGCAAGCATCGGAGTGTCATCAGGCAGTTCATCCAGATTTGCCATCGCATAGAGAGAGGCGGCATTCATCGGAGTTACGGTTCCCTTATAGAGATTGACTATCACCCATCTGTCTTCATCAACTAACTTCGTGCACAGATTGTATTCTGAAAGATGCCATTTCATATTCGGTTCGGCTCCTTTTTGTTTTCTCGGATAATTATAATATATTTTCGCCCATCATGTTAAGCATATTAAGAAAGGCATATCCATGAATCTGAACAAAGAACAGTATATCGCGGCGCATCACGTAAACGGTCCGATGCTTGTTCTGGCCGGCCCGGGAAGCGGCAAGACCCATCTGCTTGTGGAAAGGATCCGGATCATGATAGAGGAAAAAGGGATCGATCCGACAAACATTCTTGTCATAACATTTTCGAAAAAAGCGGCACGCCAGATGAAATCAAGATTCGAAAGACGCATCGAAGGCAGATCATATCCTGTAACATTCGGTACATTTCATGCCGTGTTCTATGACATCCTCAAAAAGTATGACCCCAATATAAAACGGCTTATAACCGAAGAAGAACAAAAGTTGTTTCTTGTGCGGGCGATCCGTTCGCTTCCGCTTGCTTCGGACCTCTTTGTCAATGAAGACAATATCAACGAGATACTCGGGATAATATCCGCATTCAAGAATTTCGGTGATTCGTTTTACGAAAACAGCGAAGCGGGACGCGGGATGGATATAAACGAAAGAAGTGATTTTCGCATGGTACATGCGGCATATACCGACCTTGTCGGAAAATCACACATGCTCGACTTCGATGACATGATAATACGTTGCCGCGATATCTTATATAAACACGAAGGGCTGCTGCGTATGTGGCAGAAGAAGTACAGGTATTTTCTTGTGGATGAGTTTCAGGATATAAACGAGGCACAGTATGATGTGTTGCGTCTTCTGGCCGGGGATGAGAGAAACGTATTTGCGGTAGGGGATGATGATCAGTCAATCTATGCATTCCGGGGAAGCAGGCCCGAGCTTATGAAAAAGTTCATACATCAGTATGTCGGATGCCGCAGGGTGACGCTGACGATGAACTACAGGTGCTGCGAAAACGTGATAGGAGCTGCAGATACCGTCATAAGACACAATGTTGACAGAATAGAGCGTCCGATGCAGCGGCATCTTCCGTCAAAAGAAGGAGGGGAGGTTTTGATCGTCAATTCGGAGAGCACGGATGTACAGGCCGAGTATGTATGTGACATGATTGAGGCACTGACGCAAGAATACGGTTATGACGCCGGGGATATAGCTGTTCTTTACAGGAGTGAACACTGTGCGAGACTGTTTGTTAATACTGCGAAGAAAAGAGGAATTGACCTTATGCTGTCCGAGACAGGAGAGAACGTTTCGATGAGAGATAAGATACACGAAGCATACATAAGGGCTCATGAGGGGAGGGCTTTAAGAAGAGACATTTATCTCATAATGAACAATCCGGCAAGGGGGCTTTCGAGGGAGGCCCTATTGCAAACCGGAGGAGATTATATCGGAGATCTCAGAGCGTATTACGAAAACGATCCGGAGAAACTTGCCGCAATAAGTGATCTTGAAGATATGATCGAGGGATATTCGAAAGAAACCGGAATCGGCAAGAAGAGCGGGCCGGCTAAGAAAGAATTTGTGCAGGTTATGACCGCACATGCGTCAAAGGGTCTGGAATTTAAGTGTGTTTTTATTATCGGTCTTCAGGAAGGACTGTTTCCGCATCATCGAAATATGACCGGGAACGCAGAAGAGGAGCGGAGACTTATGTACGTGGCGATGACGCGTGCCAAAGAGCGGCTCTGCATGTGTACGGTAAGTACCGATCACGGTAAGCGGCCGTCGAGATTTGCGGTTGAGGCCGCAAAAGAGAATAAATATATAAAAGATCAACTCTCATTGAGGCGAATATAGATTTCATGAAAAATTCAGATAACCGTGTCGGCAACAACGAGAATACTTCCGGCGACTATCAGGAGTACGGTAATGTATTGGATCGGACTTACTTTTTCTTTCATAAATATACGGGCACCGATCATGGAAACAACAGGATATACGGCAAGTATGGGGTCGGTTGAAATGGAATCGACAGCCATGGCATAACTGTAAAACACGACGCCTATATTGTCCGTTACTGATCCGAGGAGCCTGGGTAGGTTTTCCTTTTTCAGAGGATGGTACATATCGCATTCCTTAATAAGTAAGTAAAGCCAACATCCAAGCGAGAATATTGAGTATTCCATTCCGACAAGAATGATACTGTCCCCCTCAGGCATTGAGTAACCGTAAGTGCTGTCCAGACAAATGCCGGAAACAACCGTTTCCACGGAATCGATCATGGCAAACAATACCGGAAAGATCAGAGTTCCAAGTCCGCGCCATTTCCAACTTGTCTTCTGTAAGCCGTCGCCCTGTTGTTCATTGCGTCGCCCCTCCCGATTTCGAGTGGATGCCAGCAATATGATACTGAACAGTATAAAAATCATTCCGGTAGTTCTGAGAGGTGTCAGAAGTTCGGATACAGAATCGACACGGCCGAGTATCAGATATGCAACGATCAGCAGGATGGTGGATGTTCCACCGCTAATTCCTTCGATGGGAGATTCGATAGTGACTTCATTGTATTTGTATCCGTTGAAGGAAATAGTATTTATCACCGGATAAACAATCCCAAACAATGTCATCGGCCAATATCTGACGGCACTTTCCCAAATGGAAAACGGTTCATCACGTATTATCAGATATATCATCGAGATTATGAAAAAGACTATTCCGACGGATATTGAGTACTTAAGATCGGTGTGGTTTTCGGGTTCCTTGTGGATACCGGCCTTGTAAATCAGACTGGTTACTGACCACAGCAGAACAACAAGAATGATGTACACATACCAAATACTGTACATAAAGCTCCTCTTTGAGTGCATGTTAAACAAACTATTGTAATTATTCTATCACAATCAAAAAAAACATGTTATTCTGTAAAGGTTTAATGAGATTTTAATGATCTGTAAAAGACCTGTTAATAAATGTGTTGTAAAGTCTATGACAGGTTGTTTGCAGTAAGGCCGCTTCTACGGCCGGGATTGTTTAAGAAAGGGAGAATAAGATGGGAAACAAAGACAGAGTAGCAGCCGGACTGTTGGCGATATTCGTAGGAGGTATCGGTATTCACAAATTCTATTTGGGATACAATAAAGAGGGCATCATAACGCTTGTAATATCTCTTGCGACATGCGGTGTCGGAGCGGGGGTTATGTCAATAATAGGTTTGATAGAGGGTATCATATACCTTACAAAGTCGGACGATGAATTCCGGTACACGTATGTAGACGGATATAAGGGATGGTTCTGAGGCGGACCGGGACTGAATTAAAAACGCCGGACGTCACTCGTCCTTCATAAGTTCGAATTCCTCGTTATCAAGGTATTCGTCGAAAGCATCGGCAACGGCTTCATATTCGTCGTCATCCGAAATATAAGTAAGTTCAGGTTCCACGTTCGGATCATTCTCGTCTTCTTTGTATCCGTAGAACCAAACCTCTCCCTCTGAAGAATTTCCGTCTTCATCATGGGGGAGTAGAACTATATAGTCTTTTTTGTTGACCGTGAGTATCGTAACAATGGCGCATATGACCTTCTTTCCGTCAGTCAGTTCAAGTTCAACGGTCATATCCGTATCGTCATATTCTGCGTTGTGTTCCATTGCGTTTATCTCCTTTAATACCGTATATCAGCGTGAATTGCGGAAATTATATCAAAACCTGCGGCAATAATCAATGTTATTGCCGCTTTTCCTTGAAATGGAGAGCCGTTTTCATTATAATATCAATGTTCGCCAAAATTCAGAGGAGAGTCCGGAATTCTTATATGACTGACAATACAGGATCAAAACTGAATCATGTCACCGGGGTCGGATACCCGATGGGAGCTGTGCCTTCGTCAGACGGCATTCAGTTCACGACATGCATTCCGTATAAGAGAACCCTGGAGCTTCTGATATATAACGAAATGGGAGACATGATCGATCATGTAAACATGGACGCTCACAGGGCCGCAAACGGTACCTGTTCGTGCGTTGTTAAAGTTCCCGGGAATATTTCATACTGTTATGAGGCGGACGGTATCAGGGTTTTTGATACATTTGCACGTAACTCAACATCTTCGAGAAAATTCGGCGACGGCAAAGGTGCCGTTGATAACGGAAAGATATACACCGATTCTTTTGATTGGGGAGATGATAAGCCCCTGTCTCTTGCATTTAACGATATAATCGCTTATCAATTGCATGTTCGCGGATTCACCGCACATTCATCGTCAAAAGTAAAGAACCGCGGAAAGTTTGCCGGTATCGTTGAGAAGATACCGCACCTTAAAGATCTCGGAATTAACCAGATCGTTCTCATGCCATGCTACGAGTTCGATGAGATCACGCGAAAGAGTAAAGCGAAAACGATGGACTCGATCGATTACAAAACCGATCCGTCGGATGATTCGTGCAGGATCAATTTCTGGGGATTCACACCGGGATGTTATTATATGCCGAAGGCCTCGTACTCAAACGGGGATCCCGTGAATGAATTCAAGTCCATGGTTAAGGTTCTTCATGCTTCGGGCATTGAAGTCATAATGCGTTTCTACTTCCCGGATACAGCCAACAAGTCATTTATTCCGGATATTCTCGAATATTGGGCAAGACAGTATCATGTTGACGGATTCTTCCTGATGGGATCCGATATCCCGATGGATATGATCGCGGCAAACGTATATCTCCGCGACAGGAAGATATATAATCCGTTCTTCGATAAGGATTCGATCGTAAACAGAAAATACGGATACAACAAGAACATGGCATTCGTGAACTCCGATTTCATGAATACGTGTCGCAAATATCTTAAGAGTGACGAAAATCAGCTCGCAGACTTTTTGTACAGACAGCGGCTGAATCCTTCAGATGTACACACGATCAATTACATAACGGACTACTGCGGATTCACGCTCCGTGATCTCGTGTCGTACGATTACAAACACAACGAGGATAACAAAGAGGACAACACCGACGGCGAGAACTTTAATTACAGCTGGAACTGCGGTGTCGAAGGAATGTCAAGAAAGAAGTCGATATTATCGCTGCGACTTAAGCAGATCAAAAACGCTCTTGTGTTTGTACTTCTGGCACAGGGTACTCCGATGCTCCTTGCGGGAGACGAATTCTGCAATACTCAGAACGGTAACAACAATCCGTACTGTCAGGACAATGAAACGGGATGGGTCGTTTGGAAGCAGAACAACACGAATATGGAGATATATGATTTTACGAAGTTGCTTATTAAACTACGTATGTCACATCCCGTACTGCATCCCGAGAGGGAATTCAGGATAATGGATTACGCGGCATGCGGTTTCCCGGATCTGTCATATCACGGTGATATGGCATGGAACCCCAGATTTGACAATCATCTCCGTCATATAGGCCTTATGATATGCGGAAAGTATGCTCGCCTTTCGAGGATAAAAGAGGATGATTTCTTCTTCGTCGCATATAACATGCACTGGGAGAATCACACGTTTGCGCTTCCGAAACTGTCAAAGGGACTTAAGTGGAAGGTGTGCCTTCTGACCTGTGATACGTCTGCGGGAAGGATAGTATATAAAACGATTGACGAAGGCATCGATTCGGTCACGGTACCGGACCGTACCATAGCCATACTCACATCCGAAGAAAACGCGGTCGAAAACAATACGGCCGAAAATGATAAAGAAAAGAGGAAGATCAAAGATGATAGGGGATAAGAAGGTTTTGTTTTCGGGAATGCAGGCAACGGGTAATCTTACGCTTGGAAATTACCTCGGCGCTTTGCAGAACTGGGTAAAGCTTTCGGATGAATACGAATGTTTCTATTGCGTTGTCGATATGCATTCGATAACGGTCAGACAGGATCCCGCGGAACTGAGAAACCGTGCGAGAAAACTGCTCTCGTTATATATTGCTGCGGGACTTGATCCCGAGAAAAACTGCCTTTATTACCAGTCACACGTATCCGGACATGCGGAACTTGCGTGGATACTCAACTGCTTCACGTACATGGGGGAGCTTCAGAGGATGACCCAGTTCAAGGACAAATCCCAGAAGCATGCCGATAATATCAATGCAGGTCTGTTTACGTATCCTGTCCTGATGGCAGCCGATATACTTCTGTATCAGGCCGACGTCGTGCCGGTCGGTATAGATCAGATGCAGCATCTGGAACTCACAAGGGATATCGCCGGAAGATTCAATGCGATCTACGGTGACGTGTTTACTGTACCCGAGCCTTATATCGGAAAGGTCGGAGCCAAGATCATGAGCCTTCAGGATCCTTCCAAGAAGATGAGCAAGTCCGACGAAAATCCCAATGCGAGCATTTATCTCATGGATGATCCGGATACCGTTATGAGAAAGTTTAAGCGTGCCGTTACCGATTCGCTTGCATGCGTAAGATACAACGAAGAACAGCCGGGTATATGCAATCTTATTGATATATACAGTTCCTGCACAGGCAAGAGCCGCGATGAGATCGAAGCGGAATTTGACGGTAAGGGCTACGGCGACTTCAAGACGGCGGTCGGTGAGAGCGTAGTAGAAAAGCTCCGCCCACTTCAGTCAAAGATGGCAGAGCTTGAAAAGAACAAAGACTATATCGATTCGGTTATAAAGAACAATGCCGAGAAGGCCCAGTACGTTTCGACAAAGACTCTCAGAAAAGTTCAGAAGAAGATCGGTTTCCCGGAAAGGATCAGATGATCTATTCCGATTTGATCTCTTTCCAAAGTTCGTTGTAGAGGTCTATCGTTTTCTCGTCAAGGGCCTCATATACTTCACAGTTACTTAAAGAATCATAATCCGGAACGATCGCGGGATCCGATGATAGTTCCGCATCCATTGCCGATACAACGGCCTTGTTCGGTGTTGAGTAATAGATGTATTCAAAGTTGGCCGTTCCCACATCTTCACGACACAGGAAATCCAGGAATTTTTCCGCGGCGTCCATGTTCTTGCAGTTCTTGGTCACTACCCATGAGTCAATCCACAGATTGCTTCCTTCTTTCGGAACAACATATGTAAGGTCCGGATTGTATGAATGTCCAAGGTAAGCCTCACCGGAATATACAACCGCCATGACGGCGTTCTCGGCAACAACCTCATCCCTTGCCTCGTCCACGAGGTAGCTTTCCACGTCCGGTTTCTGGGATTTGAGAAGGTCAGCCGCCTCTCTTATCTTATCCTCATCTTTTGTATTAAGAGAGTAGCCGAGATATTTGAGTGCGACCATGAATGAATCACGCATCGAATCCTGCATTATGATCTGCCCCTTATAATCACCGTTAAACAGAACATCCCAACTGTCCACAGGCGTCTTAACCTGCCTGGTGTTATAAAGTATACCTACGGTTCCCCAAAAGTACGGAAGAGCATATTTGTTTCCGGGATCGAAACCTTCCGACAGCTTTAAGAATTCGGGATCGATATTCGCAAAGTTTTCCATTGCTCTGTAGTTAACGTTTTTAACTTCGCCTTCGTCTATAAGTCTTTTGACCATATAATCGGAGGTACAAAGAAGATCATATGAGATACCGCCCGAAATATATTTTGTGTACATCTCCTCGGGAGTTGAAGCTTCCTCATAGTTGATCTTGATACCCGTCTCATTGGTGAACTTTTCGATCATCACCGGATCGAGGTATTCACCGTAGTTAAACAGAGTCAGGCTCTGCTCCTGATCGCCGCCAACGGCAGTCTCGACATTTCCCGCTCCGTTGCATCCGCATATTGCGATCATTGCAAGAGCAAGCAGAGCGCAGATGATTTTCTTCTTAACAGATTCTTTTGTCATTTCAGTTTACACCGCCTTTTTATCGTTATCCGCCGGGGAAGAAGATCCCCATTTTACGTTTGTTATCACAAGTGTTATGAGTACGATCAGAAACAGTATCGATGACAATGCATACATCTCGGGTTTGATGCCTTTTCGTATCTCGCCGTATATCAGTGTCGAGAGGGTATTGACGCCCGGTCCCTTGGTGAAATACGTTATCACGAAATCGTCGAGTGACATCGTTGCGGCCAGGAAAAATCCCGAAAGAATTCCGGGCATAAGATCCGGAAGCATGACTTTTGTAAATGCCTGCGCGACCGAAGCACCGAGATCGCGTGCCGCTTCAAACTGATGCATGTCAGCTGTTTCAAGTTTGGGTAATATACATAAAATAACATATGGCATGTTAAATGTCACGTGTGCAAATAAAACACTCGTGAAGCCGAGCGGAAGGAATCTGACAAACCAAAGCATCAGAGCGATACCGGTGACAATATCGGCGTTAACGAGAGGTATATTTGTAAAGAAAAGCATTATCTGAACGTTCCTTTTTCTCATCACCGAGATTCCGATCGCTGCAGCCAGTCCGATCACCGTCGCAATGGCGGCGGACAGTACCGCAAGAACTATCGTTGTCGTGAAAGCTTTCATGTATGAGTGGTTCGCGAAAAGTGTTTTGTACCAGCGAAGCGTAAATCCTCCCCATGTCACTCTTGATCTTGAATCGTTGAAACTGAGAGTGATGAGGACGAGCATCGGTGCGTACAAAAAGAGCATCACGATCGCTATGTATGATCTTTTGAGAACTTTTCCGATCATAATACAAATCCTCTATCGGTTTCGTTCTTTCTTCCGAATATCAGAGTAGTCAGAAGAACGAATACCATAAGTGTTACCGACAGTCCCGAGCCGAGGTTCTGGTCCATCGTTACCGAGAATTCCTGTTCGATTATGTTTCCGAGAAGCTGTATCTTTCCTCCGCCGAGGATGTTCGCGATAACGAATTCCGTCATGGAAGGTACGAACACCATCGTGATACCGCTTCCTATACCCGAAAGGGAAAGAGGTATCAGGATCTTGGTCAGTACATGAAGACGTCCCGCGCCGAGATCTCTTGATGCTTCGATAATGTCTTCGGGTATCGCAAGCACACAGTTAAGAACGGGAAGGAGCATATAAGGCAGGTAATCATAGACCATGCCGAGAACTATGGCTACGGGGGTATTGATGATGTTGATCCTGCCAAGGCCGAGGGCAGAAAGAATATGATTGATGATCCCGTTTTTGGAGATCAGCATCTGTATGGCGAGAATACGAAGTATAAAGTTCATCCACATGGGAAGGATCATTATGAACATAAGGATCTTTTTTCCGGAAAACTTTGAGGCTTTGAGAATGAGTGCGACGGGATATGATACGAGTATACAGATCACCGTGCTGGCTGAAGCGAGAAGTACAGACAGGAAGAGTGATTTTCTGTGTACAGGGTCAAAGATCGCAATAAGGTTATCGAAAGTAAACCCTCCGGTCGGTGAAGTTACCGCTTTGGCAAACACGAACAGCAGGGGTATTACGGTGAATCCGATGATCCACAGAATATATGGAATTGCGAGGACACGAGATCTTTTACTGTTCATTCAGTTTTTCCTCATCCTCGGACTGAGGCTTGTGCATTATCTGGAAGTTGTCGGGGATAACGTTGATACCGACATTTTTGCCGACGGGGAAGAACTGCGTTGTCTGCACCATAAACCTGATCCCGATCACGCTTTCAACCTGGATCTCATAGTGTACGCCTTTGAATATGATTGATGTCACGGTTCCTGTCGTCTGTCCGCCTTCAGGTTCACCGAGTTCCACATCCTCGGGTCGTATGACTACATCGACGGGTTCGTTTACCGCAAAACCTTCATCGACGCATTCAAACTTCTGACCGCCGATCGATACGAGACGATCGGCTAGCATTATTCCGTCTATGATATTGCTCTCGCCGATAAAATCAGCAACAAATGCATTTTCGGGTTCATTGTAGATATTCTCGGGAGTGCCGATCTGCTGGATGTATCCCTGGTTCATTACGACGATCGTATCGGACATTGTAAGAGCTTCTTCCTGATCGTGCGTTACATATATAAAAGTAATACCGAGTTCGTTCTTAAGACGGATAAGTTCGTACTGCATCTCCTGACGAAGCTTCAGATCGAGTGCACCGAGAGGCTCATCAAGAAGAAGAACCTTTGGCTCGTTTACTATAGCTCTTGCTATGGCGATACGCTGCTGCTGACCGCCCGAGAGTGAATCCGGCATGCGGTTCTCGTATCCGGAAAGGTTTACGAGATCGAGAGCGTATTTGATCTTATCCTTAATGTAACTGTCGGATTTCTTCTTGATGCGAAGGCCGAATGCGATGTTCTCGGCTATCGTCATATGCGAAAAAAGAGCGTATTTCTGAAATACCGTATTGACTTGACGTTTGTTCGGAGGGAGCATCGTTATATCGGAGCCGTCGAAATACACCTTTCCTATATCGGGAGTTTCAAAACCGCCGATGATTCGAAGGGTCGTTGTCTTGCCGCAGCCGGAAGGGCCGAGGAGAGTGACGAATTCGTTCTCTCTGATATAAAGATCGAGTTCATCGAGAACAAGTGTGTTGCCGAACGACTTACTTATATTATTAAGCTCGATAAGCTTTTTGCTCAATAAAAAGACCTCCGCGTGAATATGCAATCTCATGAATTATACAGTAAAAATCACATCATATAAAGAGTTTTTTTGTACGCACACAAGCGGTTCGCAACACAATATGTTGTGGTTGACAAGGATTGTCTCGCGCGTGAGAATAACTGTGTATGCGAATCTATCGCATGAATCGAGGTCGGATATGGCAGAAAGCGCAAAAACGAAAGAAAAAATCGACAAATACGTCGCATATGTTTCCACTTATACGCGCAACGCGAAACGGGGTATTCATATTTATGATGTGGATAACAAAAACGGAAGGTTTACGGAAAAAGACGAAGTCGAGATAACCAATTCTTCCTATATTTCAATTTCACATAACGGAAAATACCTGTATGCCATTACCGATTTCGGAGTGGAAAGTTTTAAGATCAAAGCCGACGGAAGACTTGAGAACATGGGTACGGCTTCAATAAACGGAATGAGAGGATGTTATCTTTCCACCGATTACGAGGACAAGTACCTGTTCGTTGCGGGATATCATGACGCAAAGGTAACCGTGCTTCGTATCAATTCGGACGGTTCCGTCGGAGAGATCACGGATGAGATATTCTCCGCAGGTCTCGGAAGCATAATCGAAAGATCTTTCCTTCCGCACGTTACGTGTACAAAGATGACACGTGATAACAAGTTCCTGTGTGTGTGCGACATCGGTATGGATCAGGTTAAGATCTTTGAATTCGATTCGACGACGGGCAAACTTAAGTTCCGCGACATGATCCACTGCGATCAGGACAGCGGCCCCAGGTATATCAAGTTCCATAAAAGCGGAAAGTTCGCATATGTCTCACATGAGATGGCGAACAAGATAGACATATACTCGTATGAAGTTAAAAACGGTGTACCCGATTTCGAGAAGATCGGATCGGTTTCGACGGTAAATGAGGATTATGCGTCATCGGGAAGGATCACGTGTGCGATGAAGTTTTCGGCGGATCATAAGCTTCTGATGGCTTCGGTTGCGGGAAGCAACAGCGTGAGCATATATAAGGTTGATGAGAAGACAGGTCTTCTTGAGACGAGACTGATGCTTCCGGTATCGGGAGATTATCCGAAGGATATCGCATTCTTCCCTGATTCCAAGCATATCGTGAGCCTTAATCATGAGTCAAACACGATGAGCTTTTTCAATCTTGATATGAAGAGCAATATAATTGTAATGAACGGACCTTTCATTAAGGTGCCGAGCGGAAACTGTATAATCACCAAGAAATTATGAAACCGTTAACTTACTACATCGACAAGTTCATATTTGCGGTTTATCTGGCCTGCCTTGCAGGTGGTGTGCTTGTGTGTCAGACAAGGGACACGCATGCAGCCGACGATAACAGGAAGGCTGTAAACATCAGATACATTGCGTCTACGGGAACTGACGATTACATGACGGCGGATGATTTTCTTCAGGGATCCGAAAAGGCAGCCGACAAAGAAGGGATAAAAGAGTATCTCGATAACCTTAAGAAGAACGGGATCTCAAACGGCAATGATACCGATGAAGAGGAAGTCTATACCGACGAGACTCCTGTTGAAACACAGGAAGAGATGACGGAATCTGTCGCCGAGGAAGAAGAAACACCCGACGGACCCGTTATCGATCCCGATGACTGGAGATTGATACTCGTCAACAAGCAAAATCCCGTACCCGATGATTTTACGGTTAAGCTTTCGGGGATCAGTGATTCCATGCAGGCTGACGCAAGGATCATAGACGATATATACGAAATGATGGATGCGGCGTCATCGGACGGCGTCAATCTTATGATATGCAGTGCATACAGATCCTATGACAGACAGAAGAGTCTTTTCAACAACAAGATCAATAAGCTCATGGGTGAGGGGATGTCATATCTCGAAGCGTATAAGGTCGGTTCGATGAACGTTACCGTCCCCGGTACGAGTGAACATCATCTCGGACTGGCACTTGATATCCTGACCGGAAGTTACACGAAGATGGATGACGGATTCGGTGAAACAAAGGCAGGAAAGTGGCTCGCGGAAAACGCAGCGGATTACGGATTTATATTACGTTATCCGAAGGGCAAGGAAGAGATAACCGGCATCGTATATGAGCCGTGGCATTTCAGATATGTCGGACGCGAGTATGCAAAAGACATTGAAGAGCGCGGTGTATGCCTTGAAGAATATTTAAAGGGCGATCTTTGATGTACAGGATCTTAAAGACCGAAGGAAGAGCAAAAAGAGCGGAGTTTTGTACGGTTCACGGGACCGTGCAGACTCCTGTTTTTATGAATGTGGGTACCGCGGCAGCAATAAAAGGTGCGGTTTCGACCGAGGATCTCAAAGAACTCGGATGTCAGATACAACTTTCCAATACATATCATCTTCATGTGCGTCCGGGAGACGAGATCGTCAAAAAGCTCGGAGGACTTCATTCCTTTATGGTCTGGGACAGACCGATACTTACCGATTCCGGCGGATTTCAGGTATTTTCACTTGCTTCTCTCCGAAAGATCAAGGAGGAAGGCGTATATTTTAATTCGCATGTTGACGGGCGCAAGATATTCATGGGACCCGAACAGTCCATGCAGATACAGTCAAATCTTGC
>JAILRJ010000066.1:0-3695 GCA_024698285.1 Lachnospiraceae bacterium
GACCGTTGCTATCCATATCGAGCGGCTGTCGGTCGCGGCATTCCTGCCCATGGCATAGATAAGGCCGCAAAATATCCCGTAATCCACGAGAAATGAAGAAAGCGAAGAGAGAGTGTACTTGAAGAACGTTCCGAGGATGACCTTGTATATCCTGACGGAATCCTTGATCGGATTAAAATGCGTTTCACTGTTGTTGTTGATATAGACGGTCTCTATCGGCACCTCTTTGATGTCGACATTAGAGTGGATCGCATCGATCAGCATTACCGTCTCATACTCGAAACGGTCGCCCCGAAGGGTCGAAAATCGTTTGATCAGGCAATTCGGTATACCCCGAAGTCCCGTCTGAGTATCACTTATATGTCCTCCGATGAACAGTTTCAGGGCAACGATCGTACATTTGTTTCCGAACTTGCTCTTTGAAGGAACGTTATCGGAGTCAAAATCACGAGCCCCGAGTACAAGCGAATCCGGATTGGCCTTCATGGCCTCGGCAACTTTGTTGACGTCGGGAACGATGTGTTGTCCGTCGGAATCAACTGTGATCATTCCGGAATGAGTTTTCGAGGATCCGTCTTCGGAATTCATGTGGTTATCGAGATAGTAAGTCATGGCATCTTTGAGCGCTTTGCCCTTGCCCATGTTAACTTCATGCCTCAGGATCCGGCATCCGTCCTTTGCTTCTATCTCATCAAAAATAAACCGGCAGTCTTCGCGACTCCCGTCATCCACGACCAGTATGTGCGAATACCCGTGTGACAGGAGGGTATCCACGTATTCGATAAGCTCTTTTCCCGGATTAAGAGCGGGTATTACTATCAGTTGATCCATAGTAAAAACAATACCCCAATACACCCGCTTTCGCAAGAAATATTTGAGCCGCAGTGCGCTCGATGATATAATTCATATGTTATGTTTGCAGCTGTTTTGGTGCTTGCTCTGGCCTTCGCCGCAAGCCGTTTACTTAACAAGAGAATATTTGAGGCGCTTCCCGTGGCCGTGTTTGTCATGACACTGGCTGTTTACGTTTTTGCACTGTTGCTTTCCTTAAGAACGTCGGTATTTGTTTGCACGGGCTTAGCGATTGTTGTATTGATCGTATCGATAATACGCCGCGGGGGGCAACGCGAAAGCAGCAAAATTCCCTATGTGGCATTAGTGATTGCATGTGTTGCATTCTGCATTTTGGTCTCCGGTCACAGTGTCTTCTACTACGACGACCTGTCATACTGGGGCCTGTACACCAGGAATATCTTCTCCATTAACAAACTCCCGCACCTTTTCGAAAACTGTTCGGTAGACTACAAGGACTACACGCCGATCATGCAGGTCCTTCAGTATATAGCGATGTTTGGGCGAAAATCATTTGATGAAGGTATGATGTTCCAAACAAATGTCTGCTTCATCTATATTCTTCTGCTTCCGATCCTGTCGGCGGTCTTTGAAAAACGTGAAGAGACAAACGACATTTCCGGATCCCGAAAAGGTATTAGCCTTTTGAAAGTTACGGCGGTTATCATGTACGTGATCTTCCCGCATATCCTGACAGCCCAGTTCTATTACAGACTTGGTGTGGATCTTTTCCTGGCGCTCACATTCGGTTATGTACTTTATTATGTCTTTATATATGAATCGAAGGATGCACAAAGCGAATGGTTCCGGATGATCGCGATCACTTCGGCCCTTTCGTTCCTGGCTCTTATCAAGACGAGCGGTATTGTATTGTGTCTGCTTGCCCTGATCATGCTCATCGCTCGTTCAAAGCTGTCAAAGGGCCAGCTTCTTCCCGGTATCATCAGGATATCGCTCCCTTTGATATTCACATTCGGATCATACTTCAGCTGGCAGCTGTTCCTTCACTATTCTTGGAACAACGGATATCTGTCAAACCGTGTTAAGGATTCGGTGACCGGCGGATCATTTGCGCTTCCGGCATATACGGGAGAAGTCATTCTTAATTACATAAAGCACTTCTTCGCATATCCTCTGACAAGGAACGCAATAGGAGTAACAGCGTTCGTATTGGTTGTATTTATTGTGCTCGTGCACATAGTTACCAGAGATCCCAAAGGAGAGGATTGCTTAGGTACAAAGAGAATGATCGCATGCTCCATGACCGGTCTCATCATTTTCTGCATTGCCCACATCTGCATGTACCTGTTCGTGTTTGATGAGTGGGAAGCACACGGCCTGATGGAGTATGACAGATATATTACACAGTATCTGGGCGGGGTGTTTTTCCTGTATGTTTGCAGGCTTTTAAAATGTTCCGTCTTGGTTCGAAAATCTGATATCTTTTATTCCGGCTCGAAAAGTGAGAATTCGGAACCGTCCCCTGTTTCCAACAATACTCTCAAGTTGCTCGTCGTATCAACGGTTGTGTTTGTTGTACTGTTACCATACAAAGATATGATCCAATACCTTGTGCCGGCAAATTACAGGGCCGCATATGATGAAGAGTATGCCCGGATGGCACAAAATGCCGAGGATGAGTGGAACAGTTCCGGGATCGCCGAACTTGATCTGCCGCATGACGGAACACAGAAACTGACCGTCGTTGCGAATGCCTGGGATGAGACAACACAGTTCCTTGAATACGTCGCTGTCCCTCAGCCTTTTAACCGCGTCGTGAATGTCCCCGCCGCGGATCCCGGCTCCATCAACGGATTTATCATGGACTTCGTCGACGAATACGTATACGTAAGCAGGAACGCTCCCGATTCCTACACCGGTGACTGGGACGAAACATCGGAACTCACATCCGATTCCACCCCGCTCAAGGCCGGAACCTTATATTTAGTCGACAGATCCGGGGAAGAGAAGAAACTTGTTGAGATGTAGTACCGAAGAAGTATTTACTGTTTGTGAGAAAAGTTTTGGAGGACGTCGTTACTTGACGAGGTTTGTTCGAGTCTAGTAACGTGACGTTCGGAAAGAAGCGGAAGCGCCTTTTCGAGCAAACATGAAAATGCTTCGAGGTGTAATTTAATTCCCTATTGATTATGTCCCGTGCAGATATTATAATGTACCAAATATAGTGAGGATGCGAAATGAACGATACATATGTTGAGGTTATGGTAGATAGAAAGACGAGCCCTCTGCTGGGGGCTTTTCGGATAATCCTGTATGCGCTTGCCGTCGTATGCTTCATGATGGCAGTCGTCGGCAGCGGGGTGTTTTTTGTGGGGGCCATTGCGTTTGCGATGGTCGCTTATTTTGTATTACCAAATTTTGACCTCGAATACGAGTACCTGTACATAGACAAGGAGATCTCGATCGACAAGATCATGTCGAAGGAGAAGCGTAAGCATGTCATGACGATCGACCTTAACAAGATGGAGGTCATCGCGCCCGTCAAGTCGCATGAACTTGATCAGTATAAGGCCAGAGGTCTGAAAACGTATGATTTTACCTCCGGTAACGAGGATGCGAGAGTGTATACGGTAGTGTACGAGAACGGCGGAAACGGCACCGCAATGGTAAACATAGAGCCGAACGAGGAGATGTTGCGGGCGATCAAGAACGTGTTCCCGCGTAAGGTTCTTGAATGTTAGATCAATTGAATTAAAGGAGGAAAGAGATGGGACAGATTATTTCGGAAGGCATAACCTTTGATGACGTGCTCCTGATACCCGGTTATTCAAACGTGGTCGGTAATCAGGTGGACGTGACGACTTATCTTACACGCAACATCA
>JAILRJ010000076.1:0-12699 GCA_024698285.1 Lachnospiraceae bacterium
TCCCAGAATATCTCAAGATCCCCGCCTTTTAAGTGAACAGTCACCTTGTCATCCGTCAGATCGTTCAGAATGCATGCCACTGCGCTTGCACACGCTCCGGTGCCGCACGCGAGCGTCTCACCGGCTCCTCTTTCCCATACACGCATCCAAACGTTCGATCTGTCCAGAACGTGGACGAATTCCGTGTTGATCCTGTTGGGGAAGCAGACGTGATTTTCAAACTTGGGCCCGAGCTGCTCTATCGGTACTTTACCTACGTTATCCACAAATACCACGCAATGGGGATTTCCCATCGATACGCACGTCATCTTGAAATTGGAATCGTCAACATACAGGTCATGTGATATGACCTTATCACACCCGTCAGAGAGTATAACCGGTATCTGTTCGGGCTTCAGGATCGGCTCACCCATGTCCACGCGGACGCGGTTTACGGCCATTCCGTCCTCCCTCTTCGAGAAAGTCGTTCCGGTCACGTCACTGACCCTCTCCGGTCCCGTTTCAACATGAACTTTCTTGATGCTTCCGCCCGAGAGGATGTCCATATCCTTCTTGTCTATGATGCAGTTGTCATATACGTACTTGGCAACGCATCTTATGCCGTTTCCGCACATTTCGGAGTATGAACCGTCCGAATTGTACATCTTCATCTCGCAGTCGGCTCCCTCGGCCGGGCATATAAAGATCGCACCGTCGGAACCGATTCCCTTATGTCTGTCACTGACCTCCTTTGCGAAAACCCCCATATCACCGACGGTTTCCTCAAAGCAGTTCACATAGACATAGTCATTTGAACATCCGTGCATTTTTGTGAATTTCATGATCTCCCCCTTTTTGGTATCCCCTTATCACAGACTGTTATATAGTTTTTGCAGTTCATCATGCGAAAACTCATATGCTTTGTTGCAGAAATGACATTTAAGCTCAACCGGCTCACCCTCGTCGATCATCTTCCCCAGTTCTTCGCGCCCGAGACTGATCACGACCTTTTCGACACGTTCCCTGTCGCAGTTGCATACAAACGCCGCAGGAATGGTATCGAGTATCTGAAGTTCCCAATCCCCGAGAATATCCGCAAGTATGTCTTCACAGGTCTTGCCGTCGTCAAGCATCTGCGTCATTGACGGGATTCCCGACAGCTTCTTTTCCAGATCGGCAATCTGTTCATCCGTGGCTCCGGGAAGCGCCTGTATAATAAGCCCTCCGGCCTGTTTGACCGTATTGTCCCTGTTCATCAGTACTCCGAGGGATACCGCGGAAGGGACCTGTTCACTTGATGTGAAGTAATAAGCAAGATCCTCGGCTATCTCGCCCGATATCAGCTCAACCTGCCCCACATACGGGTCTTTAAGACCCATATCCTTTATAACCGACAGTACTCCGACACCGATCGCGCCGGAAACATCAAGCTTTCCTTTGCTGTTGGCCGGAATGATAACATCACCAACGATCGGATACCCTTTGACGTTCGCTTTTGAATCCGCCGTGACCGTTATGCCCTTCATCGGGCCCGATCCACGAAGCTGAATCGTGAGAAGATCGTCATCCCCTTTTTGCATGCTGCCCATTATGGCACCCGCCGTAAGAGTCCTGCCCAGTGCCGCCGTTACAACCGGCGATGTATTGTGACAGCTCCTTGCATATTCGACAAGATCCCTTGTCGTCGCGCAAAATGCACGTATACTTCCGTTTGCGGCCGTAGCCCTGACTATATGATCACTCATAACGCAAATATCGTCCCGAATACGCCCATACTGAGCACGCCCATAATGATACCGGCAAGTATGACACCGAGCATCACGGCAATAACGCTTGATTTGAAGTCCATATCAAGAAGACTGGCCGCAAGCGTTCCCGTCCATGCGCCGGTTCCCGGAAGCGGGATACCCACAAACAACAGAAGTGCCACAAAAAGGCCTCTTCCGGCTTTGGACTGAAGTTTCTCCCCGCCCTTGTGGCCTTTCTCAAGACAAAACGTGAAAAATCCACCGATCACAGGCTTGTCCGCACCCCACTCAAGCACTTTCCTCGCAAAGAAGAAGATTATCGGCACCGGGAGCATGTTGCCCACGATCGCGATAACATAGCAGAGCGGAAGGTTCAACGGAACGCCCGCATTGATAAAACCGATGGCATACGGAATTGCTCCTCTAAGTTCAATCAGCGGAACCATCGAGATCAGAAAAACTATGATGTAATGTACAAATGTGTCCATGTTATGTAAACCTTTCTTTGAGGATGTATTATATTAATTCGTCGATTTCCCTGATAAGCGCCTTCATCTCTTCGTCCGTACCGATCGAAATGCGAAGCCAGTCGCGAAGTCTCGGCTTATCCCACCATCTGACGTATATCTTCCTCTCCCGGAGCTTTTCAAACAGCTCCTTCGCCGACTTCTTACCGGGGGAAGCAAACAGGAAGTTCGTTTCGGAATCCGTGACCCTAAAGCCACGGTCCCTGAGCTCCTTCTGAGCCCACTGCCGGGTGGCAACGATCTTTCCCACCGTCTCATTGAAATATTCCTCATCTGACAGCGAAGCGATACCAAGCTCTATAGCCGGACGGTTCATGGTGTATGAATTGATCGAATATTTGACGTCGTTTAAGTACTTGATCAGTTTGCGGTTTCCGACGGCAAACCCTATCCTCATCCCCGCAAACGCACGTGATTTGGAAAAAGTACGTACAACAAGCACATTATCGTATTTTCTGACAAGGGGAAGTGCCGAAATGCCTCCGAAATCAACGTAAGCCTCATCCACGATCACCACGCTTCCGGGGTTGGCGGATACGATGTCCTCTATGAACCGGATATCATCCATCTCCGAAACACCGGTAGGTGCGTTCGGATTGGCTATCACGATGCCGCCGTTCTCGCACATATAATCGGACTTGACCATGTGAAAATCATCGTCAAGAGGCTTTGTCTCGTAAGGAATTCTGTAGACTTCGGCCCAGACATCATAGAAAGAATATGTGATATCGGGAAATATGACAGGCTTATCCGAATAAAAGAATGTCAGAAATGCGGTCGCGAGCACATCATCGGAGCCCACTCCCACAAACACTTCGTCATGATCGAACCCGTAACGGTCGGCAAGGGCATCCCGAAGAGGTGCCACGTCAGCCGCCGGATACAGCCTGAGGCTCGAAACATCAAATTGCCGCATCGCCTCCTCAACTTTCGGTGACGGAGGGTACGGCATCTCGTTTGTGTTAAGTTTTATGACCTTTTCGGTATCTTTCGGCTGCTCACCCGGAACATACGGGTCCACGCGCCTTACATTATCTTCCCAACTCATTCTCACTTAAGCCCGAACTCCCGGGCAAGCTCCTCAAACTTCGGGAGCGAATTCACTACGGTTTCATACGAAACACAATATGCGATCCTGACATAGCCGGAACACATGAATGTGGACCCGGGAACTATCAGGAGATTGTATTTCTTGGCAATGTTGGCAAATTCCTTATCATCCGCTATCGGCGACTTCATAAAGAGATAGAATGCACCTTCGGGCTTCTGACATTCAAAGCCGAGCTTTGTGAGCCCTTCGTAAAGCGTATTCCTGTTCCTGTCGTAATACGAAATGTCGGTGGATGCATCGAGACATTTACCTATCACAAGCTGCATGATCGAAGGAGCGTTGACGAATCCTAGTATCCTTGTCGCCACTCCTGCGGCAGCCGTAAGATCTTCGTAATCATCCGCTTCGGACGGGATCACCAGATAGCCTATTCTCTCACCGGGAAGCGACAACGACTTGGAGTATGAATACCCGACGATAGTGTTGCGGTAATAATCGGGAACCCACGGAACCTCTGCCCCGTCATATGCAAGTTCCCTGTATGGCTCATCAGTGATCAGATATATCGTCCTTCCGAGCTCTTTCTGCTTATTTTCAAGTATTTCTCCCATTTTCCTCAGTGTATCTTCTGAATAAATAACACCTGTCGGGTTATTGGGGGAATTTACAATAACACATGCGGTTTTATTTGTAATTTTCTGTTCAAACTCAGTAAGATTGGGCTGAAACGATTTTGTGTCAGGTGTTATTATAACCATCTGCCCGTCGAAGTTTGAAACATAATTGTTATACTCTCCGAAGTACGGTGCAAACGCTATGACCTCATCACCGGGATTTAATATCGACTTGAGTGCAACGTTCAGTCCTCCCGCCGCACCTACTGTCATTATGATATTGGCCGCGCTGTAGGAAGTGTTGTACTTGCCGTTGAGCGACTCGGCAATCGCGGATCTTACCTCTTCGTGTCCGGCGTTGCTCATATATCCGTGCAGTTTAACGCTGTCCGTATTGTTAACTATATCGATTATGGCCTCATTGACCTCTGACGGTGCCGGTACATTCGGATTCCCGAGAGAGAAATCGAACACGTTCTCGGCGCCGTACTTGGCCGCCATCTGCTTTCCTTCCTCAAACATCGCCCGGATCACCGAGCTGCCTTTTACAAGGCCTTCCATCTTCTTTGATATCATTGCCGTTTACCTTATATCCTTTATTATCGCGGGCGCTTATCCGCGGGATCCTTGCTGTAATCGAATATGAGAGAACGAAGCTTTACAAGGGCCGTCACGAATATCTTCTCCTCAACGGCCGTTGTCCACATGGTTGATTTTCTCATCCCTTCCATCACATATTTGCTCAAAATGCCCCGGAAGAGCTCCATATCCCTTATTGTGGCCGATTCCATAGCTATACGCTCCGCATTGGGAGTCGGCATATGCCATTTTCGATAGGTGTACGGATAGTTTCTGTTCATGAACTTGGTCTTTTGTGCCTCTTTGACGAATGCAAGAAGCGTGGAATCATATACGGGCACCGGGATTACCTTCTGCTCCCCGTCGCCTTCATAGAAGTTCTGAACGTCCTTTCCGCCCCGTTTTTCAAGATACGGCAGATATTTAAGGAGCCTTGTAAGATCGTCCTTGTATTCCTCTATTGTCTGTTCTCTGAGATTGGTTTCCTGTCCGTACATGAGAGTTCCCTTTCGTGGCGTATGCGTCACAATAATTGAATTTCCCGACCTTTCTTATTATAATTATATATGTGTCAGAAGTCAAAACAAGTTAGCGAATACAAGAGGTCGTAAATTGCGTTCAAGGGCTTACATCAATCCCGATATCGAGACTCTGCCGTCGAGACTGAAACTTATGGAATACATAGGGCTTTTTATCGTCTCCCTCACGCATCTTTTTCTGTTTTCGGTGTGGACGAGCCCGTTCTACCGTCTATGGTACGGCTGTGACGCCAGTTTCTTCACGCTTGTGGGACGCGGGATCCTTGAAGGCAAGGTCCCCTATCGTGATTTTTTCGACCTGAAAGGCCCCTATTTCTTCTTCGTTGAGGCTCTGGGCCAGCTTATGGCTCATGACAGGACGGGGGCGTTTCTCATCCAGATTCCCTTCGCATTTGCTTCACTTGTGCTGATCTACGAGATCTGCCTGCTGTTCATATCAAAGAAAAAGGCCATCTTTATCCTCATCGTATACCTATGGGGTAATATTACAACCCTCTGGGGTGGCAACACGCTCGAAGAGTTCGCACTCCCGCTGTCACTCGCCTGCCTTTACATAGTATTAAGGACCGTCGTCCTTCGGCGAAAATCATTTGACGAGCTTCCCTTTTCCGCTATCCTGTTTCTCGGTATATGCCTTGGGATCGATATTCTCGCCAAGATCAGCGTCGCAGCTCCGATCCTCGGTATAATTGCTGCGATACTGTATCACAACCTGTGCATGCGGGATATACGAAGATTTTTCCTGAACATTCTCTATATCGTGCTGGGTGTCTCTTTTGCGGCACTTCCGGTGATCGTGTACTTCGGAATGAACGGAGCACTCTCGGACATGCTGTTCTGCGTGTTCAACCTCGGTTTCTCACGATCGACAAACTATTACGAAAGCTTCGGGATCACATGGGAGCTTAAGCTTTCGGGGTGCGTATTTGCCTTTGTATTCGCCGTTTTGAACCGCAAGAGGCTCCAAAAGGAACTGTCGGTCATCCTCATGGCGATGTCGGCCGCGATCTGGCTGCTCCTTCACCTCGGAACACCGTTCTACTATTATTTCAGCACCGTATATCCGGCACTCCTGCTTGCCCTAATACTGTTTCTTAAGATATACGACCCGCTTATCATATTCGAAAACTGGCGGCAGGCCGTATGTATAGCACTGTTTTTCGTGTATCTGTGCTACTATGTCCCGACCGGAACGGATTCACTCAGAACCCTTATCTATGACAGGAACTTCGATTCCGCAGAGGAATTCCAGCATAACGCCGAGGATATTGCCGCTCTGATACCCGAATGCGACCGAAACAGCGTCTTTTCCTTTTTAATGGACATGCAGATATTCGAGGCTACCGATATGATGCCCTGCTGCAGATACGTCGTCAATCTTCCGTTCTTCATAGAGCTTTATCCTCAGGCGCTTACCGACATCCTCGATATGCTCGATAACGAGCCGCCCAAGTGGCTTATCATCGGGGACGGGTTCGCGGATAACCTTCCCGAGATATATGACTCGGTCATGGACAAATATGACTGCATTTACGAGAACAATTCCGGCCACCTGTTCCTGCTGAGAGAGTAAATTTAGGCTCACGGTAAAGAGTTCCCGAGAAATACCCTGTGAGGGATATCCCGCATGGAATGCGGGATGCCCCCCCCGGCGAGGGGGGTCTGCCCAACATCTGCTGCGCAGATGTCGCCGCGTCACGATTGCTTCGCAATCCTGACATCAGCTACGCCTGAACAGGAGCGAGAGCGCGTTTTCGAGGGAACTGCTTTATCCGCGAGCCGCGCAAAACCTGTTCACGAATAAAAAGGGCCCACAATATGTGGACCCTTTAAGCATTTTACACGATGTGATTTTCGCCGAAGGCTTATCCTTTGACCGAACCAAGCGCTACACCGCCGACGATGAATCTCGACAGGCAGAGGTAAACCACGATAACCGGGAATATCGAGAATGCGATCGTAACGTACACCTGACCCATATCAAACTTCAAGAAGTCCGCGGAACGAAGCTGAGCGATGAGGATAGGAAGTGTCTTCTTCTTATCATCATGCAGGATCAGGGCCGGTGTGAAGTAATTGTTCCAGTTGAACACGAATGTGAATATCAACTGAACCGCAATGGCGGGCTTCATCATCGGCATCGAGATCGTATTGAATGTACGTACCTCGTTTGCCCCGTCAATCCTGGCCGCCTCAACTATTGCGTGAGGGAGCGCACTCTCCATGTACTGCTTCATATAGTAGAACGTTGCCGGAGCAGCAATGGTGGGGATGATAAGCGGTATGAAACTGTTCTCGAGCTTGATACCCTGAACGAGCTTGATGAAACCGAGTGCGGTAACCTGCGTGGGGATCATCATAACCGCAAGGATAAACGTAAATATCGCTTTCTTTGCCTTGAAATCATATACATGGATCGCATATGCGGTCATAGTCGAGAAATATACGCAAAGTACCGATGCACATGCCGCAACTATGAACGAATTGAGCATACCCTTGGCAATGGGCTGCGTGCCGTTCATTACGGACTGCCAGTTCTTGAGAAGATAGCTGCCCGGTATGAGCGTGAATCCTCTTGCAAGGTCCGAATGTGCACGGCTGGCGTTTACAAACAGGATATAGAACCAAAACAGGCACAGTATCGATAAAATGATCAGTACTACATATGCTATTACTCGTCTGACGGCTAAACCTAAACCGCCTTCAACATTGTATTCTTTGTCTTGTCTCATTTAGGCAGCCCTCCTTATCTCTTGTCCCTGTTTCTCTTCGGCTTGACTTCGTCAACATTGTCCTGAACCGAGAACTTGTAAACAAGAAGACTCAGGATACCCGTTATAATGAACAGGAATACCGAAAGAGCACCGGCCATACCGAAGTTCTTGGAGTACAGATGGTTATTAAGGTACATGATAAGCGTCATCGACATTCTGACAGGATTACCCTTACCGTTTGTCAGGACCTGAGGAACATCGAACATCTGCAGACCACCGATAAGTGACGTTATCATAACGTACAGAAGTATCGGACGAAGCAGCGGCAATGTGATCCTGAAGAATACCTGGGTTGATGTTGCACCGTCAACCTGAGCCGCCTCAAAAAGAGAACCGTCTATACCGAGCATACCTGCCATCAGCAGAATGGTTGTATTACCGAACCACATAAGGAAGTTCATGAATGCAACGAGTCCGCGTGAACCTGCCGCATGTTCAAGGAACTTATAAGGTTCCGAAATGAAGCCCATATTGATAAGTGTTGTATTGATAGGGCCTGTATCCGCAAAGAGCGTGAAGAACAGCATTGCAAACGATGCCGCCATTATAAGGTTAGGAAGATAAATGACCGTCTTGAAAAATCCGGCACATTTAATCCTGAGTCTTGCATCGGAGAACCACGCACCCAGAAGGAGTGAGAAGAATATCTGAGGTACAAAACCGAGAACCCACATGATAAGTGTATTCTGCGTGTACTTGATCAGATCTCCGTTTGTAACTATCTCCTTATAATTTGCGAGACCTACGAAATTAGGGCCGATCTGTTTCAGGCCTGACATGTAGTTTTCAAAGAAACTGTTGTAGATAGTTGTGAACAGCGGGATCAACTGAAAGATCAGATAGACCACGATGAACGGAATCAGGAAAATATAACCCCACTTGTTATACTTTACGACCTGACTCTTACCCTTTTTAGGCGTGTTTGCCATAAAGCTTGTCCTCCTTCTCCTCGGTGTTACTTAAAGCCTGCAAAAGCTTATCCGGTATATCAACGGTCTTTTCGATCCACCGGATAAACCATCGCACACGTAACATTATATCATAAATAACACGGTTTTCTATGTGAATTTCGTTAAAGAAAGCGCCTGCCTACTATAGGCAGGCGCATTTCTTAACTAATATCAGTTCAAATGCTTATTACTGTGTAAGCTCAGGATACTTCTCGATTACGCTCTTGTAGAAGTTATCAAGTGCCTCTTCGTATGTAGCGTTTCCAAGGAAGTAATCCTTCATGCTGTTCTGGAAGCTCTCGTTACAACCCTGATCATATGCTGAAAGGTTTGAAAGATCGATCTTCTCAGCACCTTCCATGTACATCGGAAGGGGATTCATACCGCCGAGAACCTTTGATGTGTAATCAGAAGCTGCCATCTCAGCCATAGCCTTCTTGTTGTTTGCGAAGTCGTCGTCCTTCTGAACGATCTCTTTCATAACGTCTGCGTTGCATGTAAGAGTCTTCATGATGTCAGCAACGAGTGTAGCGTTATCTGTGCCTGTAGCACCACAGATCCATGTGCCGCCCCAGAAGAATGACTGAGGACCTACGCATGCGCCCCAACCGCCGTCGATACCAACGGAACCTTCCTGATCACATGACATACAGAAGTTGATGAACCAAGCGGGTCCGAAGTAAGCAAATACCTTACCATCCTTGAAGAATCCCTTTGACCAGTCATCAGACCAAAGATCATGTGTTCCTGCTTCGCCGGCATCTACAAGAGCCTTGGAATCGTTAACCCAGTTCTCGATGTTCTTGTCGATGTTGATCTTGTTGCCGTCAACCCACTTAGATGTAACGTTGTTTGAATATACACGGTATGTATCGTTAACTGATGAGCAAACCTGGTAGCCTGCATCCTTCATCTTGTCTGCAACTGCCTTGAATGCTGTCCAGTCGCCAACCTGCTTCTGAACTTCAGCGGGATCATCAGAGCCAAGTACTTCCTTAGCGATCTCTCTGTTATAGAACATGATTGCGGGACAAGCCTGCCATGAAACACCCTTAAGAACGCCGTTTGAATCTGTAACGATCTTCTTTGTGTAATCATACTGCTCAGCGAGATCTGCATCTGTAAGACCAAGATCTGTTACTGACATTGTGAAATCTGTGTCAACATACTTAAGAGCGTAGTCAGCTTCAACAAGGAAAAGGTCGATCTTGTCGTCAGCAGCTGCGTCAGCCTGCTTAAGGAGTGTTGCGTCAAGGTTGTTCTGATATGCGTTGTTCTCTGAAGGTGTGATGTTCCACTTAACTGCTACATCACCGATCTTACCGTTTGTTCCGTCAACTTCTTCGTATCCGGGATAATGATCTGTTAAACGGCTCTTGAACTCTTCGTTCCAGCAGTAGATGTTAAGAACCTTTCCTTCGTCAGCTGCAGGAGCTGCTTCCTCTGTTGCTGTCTCTTCAGCTGCAGGAGCTGCTTCTTCTGTTGCTGCAGGCTCTGCTGCGGGCTCTGCTGCAGGAGCTGCTGCCTGTGAACCACAGCCTGCTAATAATGTAGCGACCATAGCTGTAGCAAGTAAAGCGCTAAGTACTTTCTTCTTCATTACTTTTTTTCCTCCCTTTTAATGAATGAAAAATGTCTACTGATCCCGATATAAGTTTCCTTAATCGTTTTCGTAAATGTAGTATATTGCAATAATCATAATAATGCAACCCTTTTTTTGATATTTTATTGGGCAATATTTACATTTTGGGTAAAACTTTCAATAAATGTTATGGTAATTTGTCAACTTTGTTCAAGAAAATCACTTAATTTCCTTAAAGGTTTTCGTGAACAAAATATGAACAGCGTGTTAACTCGAAGTTAACACGCTGTGAATATACCATAAATTATATGGATTCAAGGATGGGTTCAAGGACGTCCGGATATTCCGGGACGTCTCCTTAAGTATTAGCAGGGCATTCGAAGTACGGATGACAGTTGTCGGAACACCAATGCCATACGCAGTACCCGACCATCATTTCTTCAAGCTGGCTTGTGTCTCCGCCGGGAACGGAAGCAAGCAGGTCATCATCAAGTTGGATCGATGCTTCTTCGAGGACTGCAAGACCTTCCTCTTTTGTCTTCGCATTTTTCAGCCTCTTGGCGGTATTCTCGTCAACTTTCTTCATTATCTCATCATGAAGCATTCTCAGTACATCTTTATCAGCCATAAAACCCTTCCTTTCTGCCTGTCAGCCTTTAAGTCCTCTGGACTGTCTGTCCATATCCTCAACCACGATATCATATATCTCTCCGAAAGTACGGCAATACTCAAGCACAAGCCACGGCTCGTTCGTATGGTAATGAAGCTTGACAATCGCCTTCTCTCCGAATTCATCTTCCCCGGAATCGCCCGCAACGACCATGGAATCGCCTTTAAATGTCTCAAGTATATGGTCTCTTATCTCGTCGACAAGATCATCGGCCACATCGTCCGCATCTTCTCCTTCTTTAATATACTGATCTATCAAAAGCTGTGTATCGTATCTGAATTCAATCGTATCCATCTGTATTCTCCTTATTACATTTTCTCAGGTTCCGGGTACTCAACTCCGAAAGTCTCAACCGTGACTGTCTTCATCACCTGTGGCGTCCTCGGCCTGTCAGAGTGATCGGTATCAACGACCGCGATCGCATCCACAACATCCTGACCCTCGGTGATCTTACCGAATGCAGCGTATTCCCCGTCAAGATGAGGGCTTGTCTCGTGCATTATGAAGAACTGAGATCCCGCGGAATCGGGAAACATGCTGCGGGCCATTGAAAGAACGCCTTTCGTGTGCTTAAGGTCGTTTTTGAAACCGTTGCTCGCAAATTCACCCTTTATCGAGTAGCCGGGGCCTCCCATACCGGTTCCTTCCGGGTCCCCGCCCTGGATCATGAATCCGGGTATCACTCTGTGGAAGATAAGACCGTCATAGAATCCTTTCTTTATTAATGAAACAAAATTGTTGACGGACTGCGGTGCAATATCCGGATAAAGCTCTGCCTTAAACGTATCTCCGTTTTCCATCACAAACGTAACTATCGGGTTTTGTGCCATATTCTGTCTCCTTGCTTATATGTTGTCTGTAAATGCCGTCATATATATTAACATATAAAAAGAACTTAGCATACACAAATATGCCAAGTTCTTTTTCTTCTGCCGCAGGCCGGGGTCGAACCGGCACGGGTATTACTACCCACGGGATTTTAAGTCCCGGGCGTCTGCCAATTCCGCCACTGCGGCAAGTATACGACCCAGACGGGACTCGAACCCGTGACCTCCGCCGTGACAGGGCGGCGCTCTAACCAACTGAGCCACTGGGCCATGCGATACTTTTTTAATAAGGGACCCACACAACAGTGGATCCCCTTTTTAGTGGACCTTCGGGGACTCGAACCCAGGACCGACCGGTTATGAGCCGGTTGCTCTAACCAACTGAGCTAAAGGTCCATATTTAACTGACTCCGACGGGAATCGAACCCGTGTTACCGCCGTGAAAGGGCGATGTCTTAACCGCTTGACCACGGAGCCATTGTTCCAACTGATTACCCGTCAATATACAACACCGCCTTCGGCGGCATCGTCGTGTCATAAGGGATCTTCCCACTTTGCGGGCCTCTCCTTATGACCTGTACTCCCCGAGTTGGGCTCGAACCAACAACCCTTCGGTTAACAGCCGAATGCTCTACCATTGAGCTATCGAGGAATGGTTACCTTAACAACCAAATACTGACAATGAACAAACATCATACCTAAAGCGATCTCTTCGTCTTCCATCGAGAACGCTTTTATTCTAAAAAAGCCTTCGACCGATTAGTGACATTCAGCTGAGTACATCTCTGTACTTACACCTATGCCCTATCTACCTTGTCGTCTTCAAGGGGTCTTATCAACGAGGGATATCTCATCTTGA
>JAILRJ010000081.1:0-22885 GCA_024698285.1 Lachnospiraceae bacterium
TCGATACGCTCATCGGGAGTAAAATCGATCGTGCTCTCCTGTTTGTTGTAGACCCATTCACCGTTCCAGTAACTGTCTATCGTGATGTTCTTCTCGGGAACGTTTATGACAACGCTCCAGTCGACGATATCGTAATCGGATTCGTTCGTAATCGTATTGTCGTACTGCGCACCGTATGTCATAAGAGGTGTGCCGGGATCGTTCTGCCAGTGCTTTGATATATCAACCGTATAACCGTATTCATCGCTGCCGACGACAGATCCGTCCGAGCTCTTGATCTTGCCGGAGTCTTCGGAATCGGCATCCGATACGCGGATATGATAACTGAAAGGATTGTTAAGATCGTATCTGACCTTGGCTGCAAGTCCGCAAAGCCCTGCTGCAAGTATAATGAATACTACGATAAGGATGACTGTTCCGTGATGCTTTGCATACTTACGCTGAATGTTTGACATGTTAACCTCCTGATACGTGCTCGTCCATGATCACGTGACAAACATTATATCGGTAAAATCATACTTAAACAATATGATTTTACCCCCAATTATTTGAAATATCCACCCGATTTGTCCCATCGGGCGTAATGTAGTATAATTTCCTTAATTATAGGGAACAAAGACCTGATAATAAGAGAGGGGAAAATCATGGAACGGTTCAGATCTTTTATTAAGAGCGCATTCTCATATCCGAGGCTTCTTAGGACAACTCATCCCGTTACGGCCGTCGGAGTTATCGCAACAACGTTTATGTTTGCGATATATTCGTTTATAAATGCCACCAGAGATTACAACAGTACAAAGAGTTGGGAAACTCCGCTTGATATATTCATGCATCTAAGCCTTGCGGTTCTGTTCTTTGCGGTATTTGCACTGTGCCTTGAGAGCATTCGACCAAGCTGGTCAAAAGCTGTCAAATATGCTGTATTTGCCGCCTTTGCGATACTTTCTCTGTTGATGAGCTTCATTACGGCGGACTTTATTGATAAGGGACATGCAAGGTATAAAGGGTTTCTCGTTAATCTGAGGGAAAACCTCGGAACAGCCAATGTCGCGCTGTATATCGGAGGGCTGCTTGCCCTTGCGGTGCTTCTTGGCGTTTATTTCTCATACAGTCATGACATACATCAGCGTTTTAATGACCACGTGATGAATGCGTATTCGAAGATATTCTTTACTTCGATCATATACGGCGTCATACAGCTGGGCGTTCTGTTCCTGACTCTGATCGTAACGCTTCTTCTGTATGATGATGCATTCGAGTACCTGCCTCCCGTACTTATCATAATCAACGGACTGTTCTTCATGCCGGCTGTCATCTGTGCACTGACCAAGCAGAACGAGAGGGCAAACATGTTCATGCAGGTCCTCGTCAGATATGTTATGTTAACCATAGTTCTGTTGGCATTTGCCATTATATACATATACATCCTGAAACTGATCATCACGAGAAGCGTCCCGTCCAATTCGGTCTATGCGATCCTTACGGCGCTCTTTATCGTATCAATGATCGTGACATACATGTGTACGGTATTTGAGGACAAAGGTTTCCTGCAAAAGTTTGCGTACAATGCGCCGTTCATTTTCGCGCCGTTCGTTTTGATGCAGTGTTATACCGTGTTTGTCCGCATAGGTCAATACGGCCTAACACCCAAGAGGTATTTCGGTATAGCGTTCATACTGTTCGAGATCGTTTACATCGTTTACTACACGATCTGCCACAGACGTGAGCATGAGATCGCGGGAAGGAATCTTCTGCTGATAATCTGTGCGTTCATCATAGTTGCGATTTTCCTTCCGGGTATAAGCGGAAGATCGCTTTCGAATTCGCTTGCCAGACATACGCTCAGATCGTATCTGCAAAAGAGCGGATCGGGTGAGGTGATATCGGAAAAAGAATATATGAGAGCAAATGCCGCATACGGGTTCCTCTATGACAGTGATTTCGGAAAGGGACGTGTGGAGAAGTATTTTGCGTCTCTTGACGAAGATACGATCAGAAACCTTAAAGAGAAGGCGCGCGAGGCGTCGAAGATTGTTTCCGCAGATGAAAAAGCACGTGCCGGTCAAAATGCCGATGATGTCGAAAAGCATTCGTGGTTCAGTTCGGATATCGTGGATCTTGTTAATGATGCTCAAATAGATATAAGCGGGTTCGACCGGATGACGCTCGTTGAGATCAGAACGCCTGAAGGCTCCGGAAAGAAGGCCGACGGAACCGTTGATACATCCGATCTGTATGTATACGTCAATGATGAAGAATACAGAGAAAACGGAAGTGTAAAACCTCTTATGAGCGTGGATCTGTCGGATTACTGCCGCAGGTTTAACGAAGCGGCTTCCGACAACGACGTTGATCTGATCGATTACGGCCAGTACAATGACAGGATCAGATCGATGAGTATTATCGATATAAACGAAACTGCCAGACTGTACATAACGAATGCCGACATTGCGAGAAATTCGGCAGGAGAGACTGTAAACGTGGAGATCACGGGGTATCTTCTGACATCGGGTAACAATTAATAAAAAGTGCTTGCTTTACCCGAAAGGTTGCGTTATAATCCCAATGTTGCGTATAATCTGTTGATTAACACATTAATTATAGTAGAGATTTTTAGTGAGGTGAATCAAGATGAAGGAAGGAATCCATCCCGCATATTATCAGGCGACCGTAACCTGTAACTGCGGCAATACATTCGTGACAGGTTCGACAAAGGAAGACATTCACGTGGAAATCTGTTCCAAGTGCCATTCGTTCTATACAGGACAGCAGAAGGGTGCAAGAACCGACGGACGTATCGATAAGTTCAATAAGAAGTACGGCGTTAAATAAGAACAATATGATGAGTGCCTCGGCACTCATTTGTTGTCTTACGGGGGTTAATACCGCACGAAGCTATGAACAATAATAACGGCAATAATAAGGAAAGGCGCGACGCAATACTCAGAATACTGTTGTCGACAGTGATAATAGTATTCTTTGTGTGCGTCGTTTTTGTTTATTACAGGATGCTTGATACGAAAACACAGGAGAGCATCGTAAACAGCGGCCGTGTCAATGCGATAGAGCAGGCAGACCAGATCGACCGGCATATGTCGGCAAGCCTCGATATACTAAAGCTTGCGGGCTACACGGTCGACAACATGATAAAAACGGACCGTTCTCAGGAGGAGATACTCGACTATCTTGAGAATGAGACAACGGCGGTAGGGGATTCGCTTATCGCAAACACAACGGGAATATACGGATATATCCGCGGAGAGTATATGGACGGATCCGGATGGGTTCCGGATGATGATTACGATCCTACCGTAAGACCGTGGTATGTCGAGGCAATGGCAGGCGAGGGCGAGATAATAATCGTCGATCCGTATGTCGATCTTGATACGGGCACGGTGATGATAGCACTTGCATATACATTAAGCGACGGCAAGAGCGTTGTCGGGATCGATATTTCCATGGATGAGATTCAGAAGCTTACAGAGGAACACGTTAAGCAGGACAAGTCATATGCCGAGTTCATATTCAACAATACCGGTATGATCGTTGCTCATTCCGACAGTCGTCTTGTCGGGAAAATGCTCGGAGACGGAAGCGATTACATGACGGATAATATCGGTCGAAGGCTCTCGGCCCTTAAGGATAATTATTTCTATCTCGAGCATGACGGAAAAGACTATATGATATACGTCATGCCGCTTGAAAACGATTGGACATGCGTATCGGTGATCGATGCCACGGATGAGTTCGAAAAGCTTCGGGCTCCGCTGATAGTTACCGTATTGATCACGCTCATAGTTGTCGCCGCATCAATAGTGCTTTTTGTGATATTCGAAAGAAAGACACGGGAAGTGAGCAGATCTTCGGATGCATCAAAACGCGCACAGGCCGCCAATGAAGCCAATATGGCGTTTCTGGCGGATATTTCAAGTGAGATAAAAACGCCGATAAACTCAATGATCCGAATGAATGAGAAGATCCTTGCCGGTGAAAAAGACGAAGACATATTATCGTATTCGGAAGGCATCAAAAGAGAAGGAAACACATTACTTGAGCTTATCGATGACGTACGGGATTATTCGGAGATAAAATCCGGAAAGGTAGAGATAGTCTCTTCCGAATATGATATTTCGGAACTGATCGATGAGATAACCGAGTCGATCAGGCCGACTGCCGATATCAAAGGTGTTACATTCTCCGTCAAAGCGGAAAAAGAGATTCCGAGAATTCTTTCGGGTGACAGGGAAAGGATCGGACAGATAATCCGAATAATACTGAGAAATGCCGTTAGTGTTTCGGATAAAGGAAATGTCGATCTGTATGTGAGCACCACATCGCTGGCTTCAACGCAGGATCATGTCATTATGAACATTTCCGTAAGTTGTGATGGCGTGATCACCGAAGAAACGGGCCTGGGAGTCGGCAATGCAAAGAGTCTTCTGGGACTTATGGATTCAACGCTTCATATCGACAGCGAGACCGGTAAGGGTTCGGCCGTAACATTCGGAATCGAGCAGAAAGTGGCAGGCTCCGAGACTCTCGGGGATCATGACAAAGTATTCCGTCCGGCGCTTGATAATCGAATCGATCCGAGAAAAGAGATCTATGAAAAGATCAAAGAAGCAGCCGAGGCTATGGATTGTGCTGCACTTGATGAGGCTGTATCAAAGCTTGAAGACTATACGGACGATCTGTCCGATAAGATACGGGATGCTTCGGATAAATATGATTATGATGAGGTAGTAAGGCTTCTTGGTGAAAACTGATATGAATCAAAGTATCGTATATACAAATGACAACTGTATAGGATGCAACAAATGTATCAAGGTCTGCAGCGCGATCGGTGCCTGTGTTTCAAGTGAGGAAAACGGAAAGGCTCATATCAGCGTTGACGGTAGCAAGTGTGTTGCCTGCGGAAGCTGTATCGATGTTTGTGTTCACGGTGCAAGGGAATTCTCCGATGACACGGAGAGATTTTTCGAAGACCTTAAAGCGGGTCAGAGTATATCGCTTCTTCTTGCGCCTGCATTTAAAGCCAATTATCCGGACGAATATGAAAGTGTTCTCGGAGGACTTAAGGAGATCGGCGTCAAGCGTATCATAAGTGTTTCTTTCGGCGCCGACATAACAACCTGGGGTTATCTGAATTACATTAAAGAACATGATTTTCTCGGAGGGATCTCACAGCCGTGTCCTGCGGTTGTCTCATACATTGAAAGATATCTGCCGGATCTGATCCCCAAGCTTTTCCCGGTTCAGAGTCCGCTTATGTGTGCGGCCGTTTATGCCCGTAAGAAAATGGGAATAACCGACAGATTTGCGTTTATCAGTCCCTGCATAGCGAAGAAGCTTGAGATCGAAGACCCCAACAATGAGGGGCTGGTTCAGTATAACGTTACCTTTGAGCATTTGATGGAATACGTCAGAAAGCACGGTATCAAAGGCGGCAAGATCCACAGCGAGATCGAATACGGACTCGGGTCGTTCTACCCGACGCCGGGGGGACTGGCGGAAAACGTGAAGTGGTTCCTCGGAGATCAGGTATATATCAGACAGATCGAGGGAGAGAAGCATCTGTACGAATGGATGCATATCAACGAGGACAGGATAAAGAACGACAAGACTCCGTTCCTGTTTATAGATGCGCTTAATTGTGAAAAGGGATGTATATGCGGTACGGCGGTCGATCCCGACAGGGCCAAGACCGATGACGCGCTGTATGCACTTCTTGATATCCGTGAGCAGTCCAAGAAAGAGGAAGCCGGAAGTGCCTGGTCGAGAAATGCGACTCCGGAGGAGAGGCTCGCAAAATACAACGAGCAGTTTTCGGATCTTGATCTTAATGATTACCTGCGCTCATATACCGACAGATCGGCGGAATGCAGATACGACATTCCGGATGAGGAACAGCTTGATAAGATATTTGTCAGCATGAACAAGCTGACCGAAGAGGACAGAAACATCAACTGCACATGCTGCGGATACGAGAGCTGTACCCAGATGGCCACTGCGATATTCAACGGATTCAACCACAAGGATAACTGTATTTACTACGAAAAGAGTATGGTAAATTCCCTTGAACGTGAGAAATTCGTTGCGCTTGAGGCGACACGTGCCAAGAGCTCGTTCCTTGCAAACATGTCCCACGAGATCAGAACGCCCATAAATGCCGTTCTAGGCATGAACGAGATGGTGCTTCGCGAATCGGACGACAAGAACATCATAGCTTACTCCGAAAGTATCAAAAGCGCCGGGCATACTCTGCTTGGCCTTGTCAATAACATACTTGATTTCTCCAAGATCGAATCCGGACAGATGGATATCAATCCGGATGAATACGATCTGTCAAGCGTGATCAACGATCTTGTTAATATGATCCAGACAAAAGCCGATGACAAAGGTCTTCTGATGAAGCTTAAGATCGACCCTAAGATACCGAAGGTATTGTACGGGGATGAGATCAGGATCAAACAGGTCATCTCCAATCTTCTTACAAATGCCGTCAAGTATACGGAAAAGGGAACGGTTTATTTCTCGATCGGGTTCGAAACAAAAGAGCCGGATCTGATCTCACTGAAAGTCGAGGTCAAAGATACCGGTATCGGTATAAAAGCCGAGGATATGTCAAGGCTGTTCAATCAGTTCGACAGGATAGAAGAGAGCCGAAACCGCAGTATTGAAGGTACCGGACTCGGAATGAACATTACCCAGAAGCTTCTGGAACTCATGGGGTCTACACTTGAGGCAAAGAGCGTATACGGAGAAGGTTCGTGCTTCTCGTTTGAACTCGATCAGAAAGTGATAAGGCATGAAGAACTCGGCGACTACCAGAGGGCATATCAGAAGCTTGCGCAAAAGCGCAAAACGTACCACCAGAAGTTTACCGCTCCCGAGGCCGACATTCTTGTGATCGACGATAACCTCATGAACCTTATGGTGTTCAAGAGCCTGCTCAAACAGACGCTTATCGGGATAGACACGGCCAGCAGCGGCGATGAAGGGCTTGCTCTTACGGAAGAGAAGAAATACGACGTTATTTTCTTTGACCATATGATGCCCGACAAAGACGGAATCGAGACGCTTCATGAACTGAAGGAAAAGCAGAACAATCCGAATGTTTCGACACCTGCCGTGTGCCTTACAGCAAATGCCGTGCTCGGTGCAAGAGAGGAATATCTTGAAGCGGGATTTGACGACTACATCACGAAGCCGATCGATCCGGAAAAGCTTGAAGATATGCTTCGTTTATACCTTCCGGAAGAAAAACTGATACAGGAAGTTCAGGACGGGGGAAAAATCGCGGTTCTTTCATTCGGCAAAAATGCGATCGCAGCCGGCATCGCCAAATATCTGGAATCATCGGGATATGATACGGACATATGCCCGGATGTTTCGGAAGACGCATCGGATATTCCCGAAGCCGATATCTACATTACATACCTGTCAGCATATACGTTTGATGAAGGCAAAACGGAAAGACTTTATGCGGCTGCCGCAAAAGTTCGCGAAAGAGGTGCCGTCATGATCATACCGGCTGATAAGGCATCAAAGAATAAGTGCGGTGAACTTTCGGATGCGGGTCATGTTGTGTGGGCTTCGGAGCCTGTTGATATGAAGGATCTTGCTGCGCACATTCGCGAGAACATTCTGCCGCCCGGAACACGTAAATCGACGGAAGAAGTCAAAACCGAAAAAGGTGCAAAAAAGTCGTTTGATGTAAACAGGGTGCTTATAATCGACAATGATCCAAAGCGGGCAAGAACGATCAGGGAGTGGCTTTTGGATTCGTGCGGTGTAGATATAATACCGTCTCCGAACATGCTCGCTCGGTTCCTGGAACTTCAGACCGGGAAGGACGGTATCGATGTTATCGCATCGTCGTTTAATATGAAATTTACCGACACAAAGGGAATACGTGTTGTGTCAACGGATACGATGGTAACTAAGGAAACCGCTCTTATGGCGATTTCCGGGGAACAGTAAAGATGAACGAAAACAACAACCAGCTTGTCAGAACGCATAATACGGTTCTTGTGATGATCACCATAGCCTGTATTGCGGTTATTGCGGAGAGTATCACACAGGACTGGGAATTCTGGGTTCCGCCGCTCTTGGTCGGTACTCTTGTCGGTGCGTGGACATTTCATATCTTTCAGTTCCGGAATGTGCACACGCGAGAGAACTATTATCTGATATTCGGTATGGCGATCGCTTTTTTCCAGGGTGTTCACCGTTCGAATTTCTTTGATATGATCGCGATCTCGGTAGCTCTTATGGCAGCTGCCACTCTTGTAAAGAGAAGGGAATTTCTTAACCTTATCTTCATAGAGTATTTTGTGATCATGGCCGTGCAGTTGGCGCTCGAAAACAGGTATTCCGATTTCGAGTTTGATGTCGCAACACTCGTCCGTGTGATTTTCCACGTCGTAAGTGAGATATGCTGCTACATACTGTTAAGGCGTGTTATAATTCTCGGCTCATCAAACAGACGTATACTTGAAAACAGTGACAGCCAATTCGATAATCTGAAAAATGATTATGAAGATCTTCTTTTTAATATCTCAACGAACCTTGCAAACGAGAAAGATCCCCAAAGACTTGCCCAAAGGATCGGGGATATCGGTGAATACAGCCGTATATGCAAAGGAAATATTGAAACCTGTACGGAAGAGTACTCGATAGTTTCGCTTATAGACAAAGCAGTTTCATTTACGGAGAGGTTCGAAAGCAAGCAGGGTGTTGGTTTTGTGGTTGATCTTGACCCTTTGGTACCTTCCCGGATGAGCGGAGATCCGGAAAAGCTTCTTGTTATCATGGAGCATCTTATCGACAATGCGTTCAAGTATACGAAACGCGGTGGGATATATCTTCACGTTTCGGGGATCAGGCACGAGGAAGGATTTAACCTTGTGATCGATGTGACCGATACCGGTAAGGGTATGAGCGCATCACGGATAGACAATATAGTGAAACAGACGTATATGTCCGGCAGCGATACGGAGAACAACGGGGGTATCGGGATCGGCCTTGCGATAGTGTACGGATATGTGCGCAGTATGAACGGATTCGTTCATATGGAAAGCGTGGAGCAAAAGGGCACAAATGCAAGAGTGAGCGTATCGCAGGAGATAACGGATCCCGCACCGTGCATGACGCTTACAAACAACAGATTCCTGAATGTTGTCTGTATGTTTGATCAGGAGGTTCAAAGGCATCCGAGAGTGCTTGAGTTCTATAAGAACATGGCTGACAATGTGGCGGAGGCTTTGCGCTTTAATCTGTATTATGCAACGTCTCTTCGCGACATTAACAGATATCTGGAGCGCGGGACGGTTACGCATATAGTTACCGGTCCCAAGGAATACGAAGGGTTAATGAAGCAGTCGGTAAGTATACCGGCAGATACCCCGATGATAGTATGCAATAGCGATCCGGAAGCCGTTTTTGTCGGCGCGGTATCGTTACCGGGTCCGGTCTACAGCAGAAGGATTTTTGATGTTCTTAACGGGAAAGAGAACGTTCCTCCGAAGGAAGGAGGGCGTAAATGAAGATAGATCTGAAGATAAGAAAACTTATCAATGATTCTTCGAAAGATATCAAGGAACGCGTATTTATCGTTCTGACTATTGCAGCGACCCTTGTTACACTGATCGCACTTATCGGGGATATAATCTACGGAAGCGATATAGTTGAGATAATCACACTTATAATCGCACTTATCGCAATCCCTCTTATCACTTATATAGGAGTGAAGACCGACAGGATCATTTTGATGACCAAGATACTGTCGTGTGCTCTTATTCTCGTTGTAGTTCCGGTCGCATTTTTGTATGGCGGCGGTACCGAAGGAACCGTTATACCGTGGCTCATTTTTGTGTACCTGTATATCGGCCTTATGCTTACGGGAGCATGGCGGGCAGCTTCTCTTGCCGTTCATACTCTCATCGTGATCGGACTGTTCATGTACGGATACCGGCACCCCGAGCTTAACGAATCACTGTCAAGAAACGTCAGATATATCGACATCTCACTTTCGGTCATAGAAGTCGGTTATATCTGTTTTGTAATGACATGGTTCCAGAATCTGATGTTTTCGCATGAGAATGAAATGGCGCGTGAGGAGACAAAGAAGGTTGAAGAACTGAACAGATCCCAGAACCGTTTCTTCTCAAGCATGAGCCATGAGATAAGGACCCCGATCAACTCCGTACTCGGATTGAATGAGATAATCTTAAGGCAACCCGATGCGTCGGCCGAGATACGAAGAGATGCCGCAAACATCCAGGGAGCCGGTCGCATGCTTCTTGCTCTTATCAACGATATCCTGGACTTTTCGAAGATAGAGGCCGGCAAGATGGATATCGTTCCGACAAACTACTCGATAGCATCCATGATCAGAGAGATCGTTAACATGATCATGCTCCGTGCGCAGGAGAAGGGGCTGGAGTTCAATGTAGAACTTGATCCTTCGATACCTTCCGAACTGTACGGTGACGAGGTGCGTATCAAGCAGATACTCATCAACCTTTTAAACAATGCCATAAAGTATACAAGAGAAGGTTCCGTTACTCTTCACATCGAGAAAGAAGCAGCCGAAGAGGGTCACGTGATCCTGATATTTACAATAGAGGATACGGGACTTGGAATCAAACAGGACGTGATCCCTTACCTTTTTGATGCGTTCCAGAGAGTCGATGAAGATAAGAATGTCGGCATTGAAGGAACGGGACTGGGACTGTCGATAGTCAAACAGCTTGTTGAACTGATGGGCGGAACAATCACCGTGGACAGCGTGTACACGCAGGGTTCGACATTTACGGTGGCGCTTAAGCAGACAGTCACAAGAGCCGATGCGGTCGGATCGATCGATATCAAAGAATATGACACCATGGGTGAAGGAGGAGAATACAAGCCCGGATTCACCGCGGTTGACGCAAGAGTTCTGATAGTCGATGACAATGAAATGAACCTCATGGTCGAGAGCAAGCTCCTTGACGGTACGCTTATAAGCGTTGATACAGTACCGAGCGGCAAAGAAGCCCTTGCGCGGACTCTTTCCGAGCATTACGATCTGATACTCATGGATCATCTGATGCCGGAAATGGACGGTATAGAATGTCTTCAGCATATAAGGAATCAGGCGGGCGGACTTAATAACCGTGTTCCGATAATAGCTCTGACCGCAAATGCCGGAAGCGAAATGAAGGAACTGTATTTAAGCAGCGGCTTTGAAGATTATCTGGTCAAGCCTGTCTCGGGACGTGCACTTGAGGAAACGCTGCTTACGCACCTTCCGCCTTCAAAGGTCAATATCAGCGGAGAGATGTCATCGGCAGCTGTCAGGCTGAATACCGCAAGCAGCTACACCCGTAAGATCCCGGTGGCTGTAACATGTGCCCTTACATGCGATATTCCTCTGCCGGTCCTTGATAAATATCAGATCGAGACGGTCTGCTACACGATCATTTCCGAAAACGGCAGGTATTACGACGGGATCGAGGCAACGAGCGATGAACTTATCCGTTATATGAATGAGGGAAAATCATTTGCGGCGGTTCCTCCCACAGTGGATGAGTATATTTCTTTCTTCGGAAGGATTCTGAAGAAGGCGCATAACGTTATTTATATTTCCGCGGCATCGGGATTGAGTCCCGAGTACGAGCGCGCGACCGAGGCGGCACGATCATACGGTAACGTTACCGTGGTAGATTCCGAAACAAGCTCTGCTGCGGTCGGTATGCTCGCACTTATGGCTCAAAGGATGTCGGTAAGGGGAAGTACATACGAAAAGATAGTCGAGGAACTTGAAAAGGCCAAGAAGATCATTCATGCATGCTTTGTTTCCGACAGTATTTATTACGCAAACAGGAAAGGTCTGCTGGATTCGCTGATCGTAAGCTTCATGAACACGATGGATCTTAGGCTCTTTATCAGTTACAACCGGAAGGTATTCGGCGTCGACAAAGTGCGTCGCGGTGGGTTTGATGACTACATAACCGGATTCATGGATCATATGCTTGAGAAGGCGGGCAAAGAGGACATTGATCTTATCGTTGTTGTTTATACGAGCCTTTCGGATGAGCAGAAGGATTTTATAAGAAAATATCTAAAACCCAGGCACGTGGTATTTTTCAGATCATCTTCCGTTATGCCGATCTATATGGGAGTCGGCACTTTCGGAATGATGTGCTTTGAGCGCGGACGTTATTCGGGTGATCTGATCGGTATGCTCTCTGAAGAAACTCCTGATGCTGTGGTAGATGATACGCAGGAAGAATACATTTCGGAAGAAGCAGCGGAGGATACAGCGGAAGCGAAGGTCATCACTATTAAGGATATCCCCGACATAGATTACGAGGTCGGATTGAAGAACAGCGGAAACGAGGATACTTTCAAGTCGCTTCTGGAAGTTTATTACAAATCCGTGGATACGAATTACGGTGAAATAAGCAGTCTGTATGACAGCGAAGACTGGAAAAACTACACCATCAAAGTCCATGCTCTTAAGAGTTCATCGCTTCTTGTCGGCGCCGTGGAGCTTTCCGAGGAAGCCAAAGAGCTTGAAATGGCCGGAAAACGCGATGATATTGACTACATAAGAGAAAATCACCTGAAAGTGATGGAGCATCTGAAGAGTTACGGGGATGTACTGAATGCATTCTTTACGGGCGGGTCGATCCAAAGTGCTCCCAAAGTCGAGGAGGTTTCCGATACCGTAAGTGTTGAAGAACCAAAAGACATTTTTGAATCGGTATTGATGGAGAGCGTATATGAGATAATAAGTGAAGCCGCCCGGGATCATGATGAAGAGACAATATCCCAAACTATCATGGAAATCATTGAATATCCGATATCCATGGAGGATGCGGAAAAGCTGGAACAGCTTCAGATGATGTTGGAGAATGGCGAATACGAAAAGATGGCGTCCGTTATTGACGGTTAGCATTGTTTAAAGATAAAATGACAGAGTGGATGAAAATGCTCGTCCCGACTGTCAGGAGGTGTATGTGATGGAAGGAAATGTGGCAATAATAACCCATCAGTTCAGTGTTGTGGTCAAGTCCATGGAAAGAGGGCTTGCCGAAAAGGGTTACAACGTATCTCTTATAAAGGATGATATCTATGCGATCCGTGAAATGGCTGCGGATACGCAGGCGTTTATTCTGTATCTCCAGGATTCGATCGTAGGAGACATGGATCTTACGAAAAGCGTCCTGCTGCTTTGCGATACATTCCAGGATCTTAACCGTAAAATGATCCTTATAGGATCTGAAACGTGCAAAGATGCGCTTCTTGGAAGCATTCCCGCTCTTACAAAGTATATCTGGATAAACAGACCCATAGATATGGATGAGCTTGGCGAAGAGATAGAAAGGGAAGTCAAAAAAAGCATTTCGAAAAAAGGCAAGAAGAAGATCCTTATAATAGATGACGATGCTTTTTATGCACAGATGATCATAAAATGGCTTGAGAATTCGTATAACGTGGAGGCTGTTAACGACGGAATGCAGGGTATTTCCTGGCTTGCAAAAAATAAAGTGGATCTGATACTTCTCGATTATGAGATGCCTGTGGTTGACGGACCGAAAATATTGGAAATGCTCAGAATGCACCCCGATACGGAATCTATCCCGGTTATATTCCTGACGGGTATAGGTACCAAAGAGAGTATTGCGCGTGTCATGAAGCTCAAACCGCAGGGATATGTGTTGAAGAGTACGACAAACGAGGAGCTGAACAAAACAATTGGCGAATTTTTTGATAAACAGACAAAGCTCCAATAAAAGGATCGTTCCCGCGATATTTGCTGCTGCAGCGCTTATCATGATCATTGTTATCCGTTCGGTTACGGGTGACAATGATGTACAGGGATCTGCCGGAGTGACTCCGATCCCCGACGGTTGGAGAGATCAGGCAGGTAATATCTGTACAATAGATGATGCACACACCAACTCCGATGGCATACCGGTGGTGCTGGAGAAGAAGATCATGCAGGGATTTGCAGATACGGATTGCCTGTGCTTTGCATCTTATAATGTCAATTTAAAAGTATATGTTGACGATAAAGAAATCTATTCGTACGAGTCGGTTGACAATCTGACGGGAAAAGGATACGGTACCGCGTTTCATGAAGTTGATCTGCCGGTCAACCTCGGGGGCAGGATACTCAGGATAGAGTTTGAATCATCCGATCCTGCATCGGGAAATGAATACGGTTATATAGCAAACGTTTATCTCGGATCCGCCATGTCATATATTCACATGCTCTTCGACAGGAAGGCGATATCGGTCGGAATATCCGTATTCATCGTTTTCCTCGGGTTGATGTTTGTTCTCATCAGTATGGCGGTCGATAAAAGCGAGAGGATCCCGTTCGACATCACATCTCTCGGTATAGCTGCGATCCTTTTGGGATTGTGGCTTCTTATCGCAACAGATATCATTCAGCTTCTGACCGGTCATGTATATGTTGTCCGGGTTCTGAACAGGATACTTATAATGCTGGTGGGGTATCCTCTTGTCAGGTTCTTCAATTCACTCACCAATAAGAGACGCCTTATCTATCCGCTGATACAGCTTGTCTGCACGGCGATCCTGCTTGTTATCCTGATCGCTCTGAGATACTACGGAGCGGTAGATATGATGACCTCGTTTCCGAAGGTTCTTATCATATACTGCGTCGTGCTCGCTGTCACATGTATCCTGATGTTTGCGGATGATGAGCTGTACTGCAGGGATAACGGTATGATGTCACGGCTTAAAAGGTACTATATCGGTCTTGCCGTTTTCCTGTTTTGCGTATTTGCGGATTTTACGCTTTATATGATGAGAAGGATCGTCGGGAACGATACATACGGAGTAGTCACAAGAGCAGGATCCCTGATACTTATCGTTGTTATTTTGCGGCAGTTCATGAGATGGTGGACAAGAGACAGGGCGGTGATAGAAAGAGGGCATCTGATATCAAGTTCTCTTTCTATAGCCACATCGGATAATACTCCCGACAACTGCATCAAACAGATACTGGAATGTGCGGCAAAGCAGTTCGGCGCGGGTCGTGCGGTTGTGTTTGAGGATCAGAAGAACGGCAAGTTCCACGGAACATACGCATGGTTCGAACACAGGGATGAGATCCATCCTTCGGGACTTTTGCTGCTTCCGCAAAAAGGGCTCGTTGACGAGATTATAAAAGCATGCGACGGAAATGGCGGAAGACTCACGGTTGATGACACGGAAAACTATAAGATGGTCAACACCGCCATTTATAATATGCTGAGAAGTCAAAACGTTAAGAACATCATCATCGGGCCGATCACGACAGCAGGAAATGTAACGGGACTTGTTACGCTTGTGGACATTCCGACGGAGATGATGGAAGAGGCTTCGGAAAACATTTCGCTGATCGCATATTTCCTTTCCGAACTGATCGCAAACAGGGATGAAGATAAAAGGACACGGTTCTTTGAATACAATGACCCGCTTTCGGGTGCGCTCAACAGGCGTGCGTTCAACGAACTTTCCGCGGATCTTGTGGCAAGAGCGACACCGTTTGGCTTTGTGCTTGTCGAGATCAGGGATCTTGAGACCGTAAGCTCACAAAAGGGATATGAGGCCGGAGACAGGCTCGTTACCGATACGGTCACACTCATGTCGGAGATATTCGGAAATGAGAGGGTATACCGCCTTGTCGGATCGAGATTTGCGGCATTCGGATTCGAAACGGATGAGGCATATTTCGAAGACGAGTCGGAAAGGCTTATCGAGGAAGCAAACAAGAGAAATATCTCGCTTAATGTGGGATTTGCATTCTGCAACAACGGAACCAAGGATATGAACACGGTTGTAAAATATGCCGAAGCTCATATGCATTAAGATATATTTCTGATATAATGCAAAAAGTGATGAAACCATGAAAAGAAAAAAGAAGACAACCCGATATTCCGGAATAGGCGGTCAGGCCGTTCTCGAAGGGATAATGATGAAGAATAAGGACAAATACTCCGTCGCCATCCGTACACCGGACGGTGATATTGATGTTACCGTCGAAGAGTACGAGTCTTTTGCAAGATCCAAATCCCTTACGCAGATCCCGTTCATCCGCGGAGTCATCAATTTCATTGACTCCCTGATCCTCGGTATCAGAACGCTCAATTATTCCGCCTCATTCTATGAGGAAGAACAGGATACACACAAAAAAGACAAGATACTTGACAGGATATTCAAAGATCATGCGGAAAAAGTCCTCTCGACGATCACGGTGGTGATATCGATAGCGTTTGCGATAGGACTTTTTGTTCTGTTGCCTTATTATCTGTCCAGACTCCTTGATAAAGTTATTGTCAGCGATACGATGATCGCCGTTCTGGAAGGCGTCCTCCGCGTGCTGATATTTGTCATGTATATAGTCCTGATATCATGCATGAAGGATATACGCCGTGTGTTCATGTATCACGGAGCCGAGCATAAGTGCATCAACTGCATCGAGACTGGCAAGGAGCTTACGGTAGATAATGTGAGAAAATCATCCCGTGAGCATAAACGCTGCGGAACAAGTTTCCTGTTCTTTGTGGTTTTCCTAAGCGTTATACTGTTCATTTTCATTCGAGTGGAAGAGCCTGTGGCAAGGGTTGCCGTCAGGATACTTCTGATACCCGTTATAGCCTCGATATCGTACGAGATAATAAGACTTGCGGGAAGAACGAACAATATATGTATCAGGATACTGTCCGCGCCGGGTTTGTGGCTGCAACGCCTTACGACAAGAGAACCCGATGACGCCATGATAGAAGTTGGTATTGCGGCGGTTGAAGCCGTATTTGACTGGAAGGAATATCTGGGAACCGAATCGGATGAATTATAGCGAACTATACAGACACGGCACGCAGGTATTGTCTGCTGCCGGGATATCCGAAGCAGCCTTGGAAGCAAGGCTGCTTTTGGAATTTATAACGGGACATGATACCAACACGCTCTATGCGCATCCGGACACGGATGTGAGCGAAAGGGAAGCGGACGCGTATGAGAGGATCCTCGCAAAACGTGCGGACCGTATACCGCTCCAGCACCTTACAGGGACGTGCAGCTTCATGGGGATTGATTTTCGCGTAAGCGGCAAAGTGCTTGTTCCGAGGCAGGACAGCGAGTGCCTTGTCGAAGAGGCGATGAGATATGTCGGGGACGGCTCGCGAATACTCGATCTGTGCACGGGAAGCGGATGTCTTCTGCTGTCGCTGATGCATTACAAGAACGCATGTACCGGGATTGGCGTTGATATTTCGGAGGATGCGCTTTCGGTTGCAAACGACAATCTTGCGGATATTGACAAAGAGGGCGGACTTAACGGAGGAAGCGCCTCTTTCCTTGCGGGAGACCTATATGATGCACTTCCCGGTGAAGAGAAGAGATTTGATTACATCATCTCCAATCCGCCGTATATAAAGAGCGCGGATATAGAAACACTTGCCCCCGAGGTCAGGGATCACGACCCGAGGATCGCCCTTGACGGCGGCGACGACGGGCTTGTCTTTTACAGAAGGATCGCAGCGGGCGCGCAGGAGCACCTTACGCGCGGCGGCATGATCTTTCTCGAAATCGGATACGATCAGGCCGATGAAGTATCAAAGATCCTCAAAGACGAAGGATTTACGGATATAACCGTTATAAAAGATTACGCAGGAAAGGATAGAGTTATATGTTCGACAAACTTGAAGACCTCCTCATAAGATACGAGGAACTCATGAGTGAGCTCGGCGAGCCGGGCACTGCCGACGATCAGGCCAGATTCAAGCGCCTCATGAAGGAGCAGAGCGACCTTGCACCGATCGTCGAGGCATACACGGAATACAGAAAATCCAAGCAGACGATAGAAGAGAGCCTCGAGATGCTCGATGCGGAATCCGACGAGGACATGCGCGAGATGCTCAAAGAGGAACTTGCGGGCGCGAAGAGTCGTGTCGAGGAACTTGAAAACAAACTCAAGATCCTTCTGCTTCCGAAAGACCCGAATGACGACAAGAACGTTATCGTCGAGATCCGTGCTGGTGCGGGCGGAGACGAGGCTGCGCTCTTTGCCGCGGAGATATACAGAATGTACGTGCATTATGCGGAAGGCCGCGGCTGGAAGGTCGAGACGATGGAAGTCGACGAGATCGGAATAGGCGGAATGAAGTCCGTAACGTTCATGATCACGGGCCAGGGAGCATACTCGGTAATGAAGTATGAGAGCGGCGTGCACCGCGTACAGCGTGTTCCTGAGACCGAGAGCGGCGGAAGGATACATACGTCCACGATATCCGTTGCGGTAATGCCGGAGGCGGAGGATGTCGATGTCGTGATAGACGAAAAGGACATCAGGATCGATGTCATGAGAGCATCGGGAAACGGCGGACAGTGCGTCAATACGACGGATTCGGCAGTAAGGCTTACGCATTATCCGACCGGAATCGTCATATATTCCCAGACGGAAAAATCACAGTTGCAGAACAAAGCAAAAGCGTTCGCGCTGCTTCGTGCAAAACTTTATGATCTGGAACAGCAGAAGGCACATGATGCCGAGGCACAGCTTAGAAAGAGCCAGATTGGAACGGGTGACCGCTCTGAGAAGATCAGGACATACAACTTCCCTCAGGGAAGAGTAACGGATCACAGGATCGGGCTGACACTCTACAAACTCGATAAGGTGATGAACGGTGATATACAGGAGATAATCGATGCTTGTATCGCAGCCGATCAGGCGGCGAAGCTTTTAAAGATGAACGGAGAGTAAACATGGTACTAAAGAAACTGGCCGGACACATCCGGCAATATCTCCCGAGTACGATCGCCACACCTCTTCTGGTGTCGGGCGAGGTCGTTCTTGAATGTACGATCCCGTTTTACATGGCGGAACTCGTTAACCGTATAAAGGCAGGGTCGAGTGTCTCCGAGATCGCTGGATTCGGAGGGATTCTCGCACTTATGGCTGTCGGAAGCCTCATATTCGGAATGCTTGCGGGAATGACATGCGCAACGGCAAGCTGCGGATTCGGCAAAAACCTCCGCGCGGATATGTACGATTCGGTAAATGATTTTTCGTTCAATAATATCGATGCTTTTTCGACAAGCTCGCTCGTAACCCGCATGACGACGGACGTCACGAACGTCCAGAACGCATTTATGATGCTGACGAGGATCGCGGTCAGGGCACCGTTTATGATGATCTTTGCATTTATTATGGCATTCCGCCTCGGAGGACGTCTGGCGTGGATATTTGCAGGCGTCGTACCGATCCTGGCGGGAACACTCATCATGGTGGCCTCAAAAGCGATGCCGCTGTTCAGACGGATATTCAAGAAATACGACCGCATGAACGAGTCGATCGAGGAGAACATCGTCGGGATGCGCGTCGTTAAATCATTTGTCAGGGAAGACTACGAGAAGGAAAAGTTTGGGGTAGCCTCTGAAGAAGTCAGGAAAGATTTTACGAAGGCCGAGAAGATACTTGCGTGGAACGCTCCCGTTATGCAGTTCTGCCTATATGTTGTCATGGTATTCGTGTTAAGCTTCGGCTCATATGTCGTCATCTCTTCAATGGGTAAGGAGATCGATGTCGGACAGATAACCGCGATGCTCACGTACAGCTTTATGATCCTCTCGTCTCTGATGATGATGTCGATGATCTTCGTTATGATAACGCTCGCATCGGAGAGCGCATCGAGAATAGTCGAGGTGCTTGACGCCAAGTCGGATATTGTCAGCCCCGATCCCGAGGAAGCCGTTGAGGAAGTAGCCGACGGCTCGATAGACTTTGAAAATGTTTCGTTCGCATATGCGGGAAACTTCGATAACGACGTACTGGAAGGTATCGATCTTCACATATCATCCGGCGAGACGATCGGTGTTATAGGAACGACCGGTTCCGGAAAATCATCTCTCGTACAGCTCATCCCGAGATTGTATGATACGAAGACCGGAACGGTAAAGGTCGGTGGAGTCGATGTCAGAAAGTATGACCTTAATGTGCTTAGAAACAGCGTTGCCATGGTTCTTCAGAAGAACGTTCTGTTTGAAGGTACGATAGCGGATAACCTTCGTTGGGGTAATCCCGATGCGACGCTTGAGGAGATGAAGGAAGCATGCCGCCTGTCGTGCGCGGAGGAGTTCATCCTGACCAAAGAGGACGGATACGAATCGAGGATAGATCATGGCGGAGCCAATATTTCCGGAGGACAGAAGCAGAGACTGTGTATCGCAAGAGCTCTTTTAAAGAAGCCCAGGATCATCATTTTCGACGATTCGACAAGTGCGGTAGACACACGTACGGATGCACTTATACGGCGCGGTATGAGGGAGTACATACCCGAGACCACCAAGATAATAATCGCGCAGAGAACCGCTTCCGTGGAAGATGCCGACAGGATAATCGTTATAGATAAAGGCAGGATCGAAGCGATCGGAACTCATAAAGAACTGTTAAATAACAGTGCTATTTATCGCGAGATATACATATCCCAGAACAAGGGAGGTGATGAAGATGGCAGGCAGTAATCACGGTCCCGGAAGAAGAAGGGGACCCGGACTCGCTCCGGGAGAGAAACTTTCCAAAGGAATTGTAAAGAGGGTCATCAAGGATCTGTTTTCTTTCTATCCCGTTGTGCTTCCCGTCGTCATCGCATGCATAATGATATCCGCGCTTATATCATCGATGCCGTCAATATTCCAGCAGAAGGTTATCGCAATCATCGAAAGCTCGTACAAGACAGGTGACTGGGAAGGAGTAAAGGGAGAGATATTCCGTCTTATCCGGATACTCGTTACACTATATGTCATCTCGAATGTGTCAACGTTTGCGTTTAACAGGATGATGGCAACGGTGACGCAGGGTACGCTCAAAAAGATGAGAGAGAAGCTCTTCGACAGGATGGAGACGCTTCCGATCAGATTCTTCGACCGCAGACAGATCGGAGATACGATGAGCCTTTATACGAACGATATCGATGCGCTTCGTCAGATGATATCGCAAAGTTTCCCTCAGATGCTCAACACGTGCATCATGATAGTGACCGTCATATGCATTATGCTTTATTACAGCGTGTATATGACTGCGGTCGTACTCATCGGGGTATTCTCGATGTTTGTCATCACGAAGTTCGTCGGAGGCGGAAGTGCAAAGTTCTTCTTCAAACAGCAGCAGGCGATCGGAAAGGCCGAAGGATACATTCAGGAAACGATAAGCGGTGCGAAGGTCGTAAAGGTATTCTGTCATGAGACACAGTGCCGCGAAGAGTTTGAAGAACTGAACAACGAACTGTTCACGGTCGCATCACGTGCGAACAAATACGCGAACGTGCTTGCCCCGATCCTTAACAACATGGGTAACATTCTCTATGTCGTGGTCGGTATTGCCGGGGGATTTTTCATTTCAACAAACATCAGAAACATCGGTATAGGCGGATTGCCGTTCTCGATCAGTCTTGTTGTTCCGTTCCTCGGAATGACGAGGATGTTCTGCGGACAGATAGGCCAGATATCGATGCAGATAAACGCGGTTGTAGCCGGCCTTGCGGGATGCGAGAGGATATACAGGGTCATGGATGAGCAGCCCGAATCCGATGACGGATACGTTCATCTTGTTAACGTCAAAGAGGTCGGAGGAGAGCTTGTCGAGACCGATGAAAATACAAAGAGCTGGGCGTGGAAGCATCCCCACAAAGAAGAGGGTACGATCACATATACGCCTCTTCGCGGAGATATAGTACTTGACGGCGTTGATTTTTCATACGACGGCAAGAAGCAGGTGCTCTATGATATCTCTCTTTATGCTAAGACCGGTCAGAAGGTCGCTTTCGTGGGTGCGACCGGTGCCGGAAAGACAACGGTAACGAATCTTTTGAACAGGTTTTATGATATCGCGGACGGCAAGATCAGATACGACGGTATCAACATCAACAAGATCTGCAAGCCGGATCTTCGTCATGCGGTCGGCGTGGTACTTCAGGATACGAATCTCTTTACGGGGACGGTCATGGAGAACATCAGATACGGCAAACTGAGTGCGACCGATGAGGAGTGTATAGCTGCAGCCAAGTTAGCCGGAGCACATGATTTTATCTCCCATCTCCCGAAAGGTTACGATACGGTTATCTCGGGGAATGCCGCAAATCTGTCGCAGGGACAGAGACAGCTTCTGTCGATAGCGCGTGTAGCTGTCGCGGATCCTCCGGTCATGATACTCGACGAGGCTACAAGCTCGATCGATACCAGGACGGAGGCGATCGTCCAGAAGGGAATGGATGCCCTTATGTCAGGCAGAACGACGTTTGTCATCGCTCACAGATTGTCGACTGTAAAGAATTCGGATGTTATAATAGTGCTTGATCACGGTCGCATAATAGAGCGCGGCGATCACGATGAACTCATAGCTGCAAAAGGTCAGTATTACAAGCTTTACACGGGTGCGTTCGAACTTGAATGATATAAGAAAAAGAATCTACAGGATCATTACGATAGGATATACCGACGATGTGCCGAGCAGGCTGTTTGACGCTGTCATTGCAGTGTCGATCCTCTTAAACCTGTTCATCATATTCTTCGAGACATTCGAATCGTCGGCGAAGTATATCGGGCTCCTGAACGTGATCGAATTCGTCACGATCGTGATATTCACGGTCGAGTATATACTGCGCCTTATGACCGCCGACTTCGAAAAGCAGGGGAGACGATCATATGCCGCAGCGCTTGTCGCGTTCATATTTTCTTTGTACGGACTTATCGATCTCGTATCGTTTCTTCCGTACTGGCTTGCGTTTGCGTTTCCGGCGGCCTCGATCCCGGCCGGCGCGGTGGCGTTCAGGATGTTGAGAGTTGTTCGTATCCTAAGGCTTTTCAGGGTCAACAGATATTACGA